>NZ_JBHZAH010000009.1:0-83852 GCF_042754225.1 Rhodococcus sp. NPDC059234 | reverse complement strand
GAACCCGTTCGGTCGGCGGCTCGTCGTCGACGATATCGAAACCGGCTGCACTCGAAGCGGTTTCGCGATCCCGCCCGGCAGTTGTCAACGCGCGGCGCCGAGCAGTTCGAGTCGGGCAACCGCCGCCTGCGCCACCGCGAGGGCAACCTCGGCGCTGTCCACCAGGTCGCCCGTCTCGACGGCCGCCCAGGTGCGGCCGTGTGCGTAGGCACTGAGCAGGTTCCACCGAGAGGTCACCTCCATCGCCGGGTCGGGCCCGCCGAGCGCATCCGGCGGCATCAGCAGGCCGGCCTGGGCGACGATGAAGCTGTCCGAGTCGATGGCGCGGAAGCGTCGCTCACTCAGGCCGGGCCGCAGCGTCCGGGCGGCAGCCAACAACTCCGCGCGTTGTGCGTCGGCGTCGGCACACTTGCCCTGCCCAGCCCGGTTCGTCTCGAGGTACTGACGGCGATAGACCTGGTCCCGGTAGCCGAACTGCATTGTGCGATAACATTGTTCGTCGATCGGACCGGCCATGAGCCACAGCGCGGTAGCCGCGGTCGTGATGGCGGAGCGGACCAGGGTCGGGTGTGCGAATTCGTGCGGGTCCGCGTCACGGCCTGCCAGGTCCAGGTGATCGAGCGCACTGTGGATGAGCTGGACGACGGTCCCGTGCAGCGAGAGGCCGGACCCCCGCAGCATCCGGTCCGCGACCTCGGCGTCCGAGCCCGGCGCGGCCTCGATGCGGCCCAGCCGGCGCGCCAACTCACCGGCAGCGGTCGACACCCGCTCACACATACCCGGAATCTAGCTCGCTTCCACACAACAGAGCACCCCTGTCGACGACTTGATCAATGCGGCACCTCGAGCGTCCGGAGAATGGCGGTCTCGACCCGCCCGTCGCGACGGCGGCGATCCTCGGTGATGACGGGACAGTGTCGGCGCCGACATCGCGGCACACCCCCGGACCCGCCGCCGTTCCGAGTGCTGTGGCCTGCGGGTCACTGGGCGGCTGTCGGGCGACTACGCAGCGGCCGGGCGCCACGCGGATCGCGATTGGAGTAGTCGACTACTGGCTACATCCCGACGCGTCCGGCCCAGGATTGACCTGCAAGCATCTCGGACCTGTCCGGATGCCGTCACGAGTAGGAAGTCAGGGCAATGTTCAGCCACGAGCGGTACCTCACCAAGGTCATCGACTCGAACGCCCCACGACACGACGCCGCTCACGAGGCGGCGCAGTTCGACGAGATCGTGCGTGGATTGGCCGAGCGTGAACGTCTGCACGACCTCCTGTGCAGGCACGTCGGCCGCGACGTGGCGCGCCGGGCACTCGAACGCGATTCGCTGCCGGACGGCGCCGGCCTGGCGGGCGGCGAAGTCACCGAGGCCGCAGTTCTGTTCTTCGACCTCGTCGGCTCCACGTCGCTCGCGGCCACCCGACCGCCGGCCGAGGTCGCCGCCGTACTCAACCAGTTCTTCCGGATCGTGGTGACCGCGGTCGAAGGTCACCACGGCTTCGTCAACAAGTTCGAGGGTGATGCGGCACTCGCCATCTTCGGCACGCCGCGACCGGTGGCGGACCCGGCCGGCTTCGCGCTCGCGACCGCTCGATGCCTCAGACGCACCCTGGGCGCACTCCACTCGATCGACTTCGGCATCGGCGTGGCGTTCGGAGAGGTCTTCGCCGGCAACATCGGGGCCGAGCAGCGCTACGAGTACACCGTCATCGGCGATCCCGTCAACGAGGCCGCGCGCCTGTCCGGCATCGCGAAGTCCTGCGGCACCCGGACCTTCGCGTCGGGGCATGCCGTCGCGGCAGCGGCCGACGAAGAGTCGCAACACTGGACGACCGGCCGGAGCGTCACACTGAGGGGTCGCGCCGAGCCGACCGTCGTCGCCGAACCGGTCCAGCACCGGGAGAACCCATGAGCGTCGCCGCGAGTCGGTGACCCCGCGCGCCTGCGCAGCGCGGCCCGGTGCGGCATGCTGGCACCGTGACCCAATCTGTCGCAACGCCGACGACGTACCGGTTCGAGGTCTGGGCACCACTTCCGAGCCGAGTTCGGCTGCACCTGGACGGCGATCTGCACCCCATGTCCCGCGACGACGACGGTTGGTGGCGCGCGGATCTTCCCGCGCGCGCCGACAGCAGGTACGGGTTCGTACTCGACGACGATCCGACGGTGCTGCCCGACCCGCGGTCGCCTCGCCAGCCCGACGGTGTGCACTCCCCCTCGCAGCTGCACGCACTCGACCCCGATGCGTGGACCGACGCGCAGTGGACGGGACGTCAGCTCGCCGGCAGCGTCGTCTACGAACTGCACGTCGGAACGTTCACCGCCGAGGGCACTTTCGACGCGGCGGTCGAGCGCCTCGACCACCTCGTGGACCTCGGGGTCGGCTTCGTCGAACTGATGCCGGTCAACGGTTTCAACGGCGAGAGCGGCTGGGGCTACGACGGCGTCCTCTGGTACACGGTGCACGAGCCGTACGGCGGTCCGGACGGCCTGCAGCGCCTGGTCGACGCCTGCCACCGCCGTGGGCTCGGCGTCATCCTCGACGTGGTCTACAACCACCTCGGGCCGTCCGGCAACTACCTCGACCGCTACGCCCCGTACCTGTCCGAGACCGCCAACCCGTGGGGGCGAGGCGTCAACATCTCCGGGCCGTCCTCGGGTGAGGTGCGCCGCTACATCATCGACAACGCGCTGCGCTGGCTGCGCGACTTCCACATCGACGGTCTGCGTATCGACGCCGTCCACGCGCTCGACGACCGCACCGCCACCCACCTGCTCGAGGACGTGGCCGTCGAGACGCAGACGCTCTCGGCCCACCTCCGCAGGCCGCTCACGTTGGTCGCGGAGTCCGACCTCAACGACCCGGTCCTGATCGCGCCGCGGTCGGCGGGCGGCTACGGCCTCGATGCGCAGTGGAACGACGACATCCACCACGCGGTGCACGCCGCCGTGTCGGGCGAACGGCAAGGCTACTACGGCGATTTCGGCTCCCTGCAGTGTCTGGCGAGCACGCTGCGGCAGGGCTTCTTCCATGCCGGCACCTTCTCCAGCTTCCGGGGCCGCACCCACGGCCGTCCGCTCGACGTCCGGCGCACCCCCGCCAGCGCGCTGCTCGCCTACACGTGCACCCACGACCAGGTCGGCAATCGGGCGGTCGGTGACCGTCCCGGCAGCTACCTGTCGGCGGGCCAGCTCGCGATCAAGGCGGCGCTGGTGCTCGGATCTCCGTACACCCCCATGCTGTTCATGGGCGAGGAGTGGGGCGCGAGCACCCCGTTCCAGTTCTTCACCTCGCATCCGGAACCCGAGCTGGCCCTGGCCACCGCCGCGGGCAGGCGTGCGGAGTTCGCCGGGCACGGCTGGGGCAGCGACGCGGTGCCCGATCCGCAGGACCCGCAGACCTTTTTGCGATCCAAGCTGAACTGGGGCGAGCTCTCCGAGCCCGACCACCGGCGCCTACACGACTGCTACCGCGCGCTCATCGCTCTGCGGGCCGAGCGAGCCGAGCTCACCGATCCGTGGCTCGAGCACCTCGTCGTGGACTACGACGAGGACGAACGCTGGATCGTGCTCGTGCGCGGCGACATCCGACTGGCCTGCAACCTCGGACCGAGCCCGGTGACGGTCCCGGTCGGTGGGCGCCCACTGCTGTGGTGGGACCCACCGACCCAGGATCAGACCGCCTCGGCCATCGTCGTCCCCGGCCACTCGTTCGTGATCCTGGACGCCCCCTAGCGGGTACGCATCAACCGGTGGACGAGCACGGAGGTGACCAACAGGATCACCGCGGTGATTGCGGCGGCCACGTGCATACCGCTGACGAACGACTGGTGCGCGGACTCGACCAGGGCGGCCCCGACCTCCTGCGGCACCGACTTCGCGACCGCCACCGCACCGCCGAGGGTCTCCTGCGCGGCGTGCCCGGCATCACCGGCGAGCGCCGAGACGTCCAGTCCCCGACGGAACATCGCCAGCACCACGCTGCCGAGAATCGCGACGCCGAGCGCGACGCCCAGTTCGTACGCCGTCTCGGACACCGCCGAGGCCGCACCGGCCCGCTCGGGCTCGACCGAGCTGACCACCAGGTCCGAGGTCAGCGTCAGCGCGATACCGACGCCCGAACCGATCAGCACGAAGCCGCCCACGAACATCGCGGGGCCGCCGTCGGCCTGCAGCCACATCATCGCGGCAGCACCGATCGCGGCGACGGCGAGCCCGATCGACAGCACCGTCCCCGGCCGCCACCTGCGCACGAACCACGCGGCCAGCAACGAGAACACGATGCTCGTCGCGGTACCCGGAAGCATCAGCAGTCCGGCCTGCAGCGGGGTCTTGCCGAGCACCAACTGCAGGTACTGCGAGCCGAAGAACAGCACACCGGCGAGCGCGAACACCGAGAGCAGGTTGGTCAGCACCGCGGTGGTGAAGGCCGCGCGACGGAACAACCGAAGGTCGATCATCGGGTTCTCGAGGCGCGTCTGCCTGCGGACGAACGCGTAGCCGGCGAGCAGTCCCACCGCACCGACCGCGGCCAGGGTCAGGTCGGGACCGTGTGCCACCGACTCCTTGACCGCGTACACGAGAGGAACCATGGCCAGCATCGACAATGCCGCGCTCGGCAGGTCGAAACGACCCGGTTTCGGATCCTTGGACTCCCGGATCACCATCGGCCCGAACACGATCAGTGTGGCCATCACCGGCAGGTTCACCAGGAACACCGAACCCCACCAGAAGTGCTCGAGCAGCCAGCCGCCGACCAGCGGTCCGGCCGCGGCGCCGCCACCGGCCATCGCTCCCCACACGCCGATCGCGGTGGTCCGCTGACGCGGGTTGACGAACATGGTCCGGATCAGGCCGAGCGTCGCGGGCATCAGCGTCGCGCCGGAGACACCCTGCAGCACACGGGCCGCGATCAGCATCTCCGGGCTCGCGGCGAACGCCGCGATCGCCGACGCGACACCGAATCCGGCGGCGCCGATCAGCAGCAACCGGCGTCGGCCGATCCGGTCGCCGAGGGTGCCCATGGTGATGAGCAGTCCGGCGAGGACGAACGAGTAGACGTCGATGATCCACAGCAGCTGGGTGCTGCTGGGCGCCAGGTCGGCGCTGATGAACGGCAACGCGAGGTCCAGGACCGTGGCGTCGACGGAGATCAGCAGCACGGCAAGGGCCAGCACGACCAGGCCCAGCCAGTCGCGGCCACTCGCCCGGACGTCGGTCGCATCGTCGATCGGTTTCTTGTCTGTGGTGACAGACACGGTTGCTCCCACTCAGCTCGAAATCAGAGGAATCCACACTGAACCGTCCAGCCGGTACAGTGACCGACCCAGGCTAACAGTAAACCGTCCAGCCGGTACAGTGATATCCGTGACAGGACACCAGCGATGACCGCGACCCCCGCGGCGAGCACCCGCGACCGAATCCTCGATGCGCTCGAGAGACTGCTGCTCGAGCGCGGACTCTCGCAGGTCACGCTCGAGGCCGTGGCCGCCGAGGCCGGCGTCTCCAAGGGCGGCCTGCTCTACCACTTCCGCAGCAAGGACGCGCTTCTCGCCGGCATGGTTCGTCGGCTCGGCGAACGGTCCGACCAGCAACTCGCCGAGTCCGGATCGTCGGTTGCCGAGTGGTACCTGCAGACGCTGGACGCCGGCACCACCAACGAGCTCGCACTGTTCCAGTCCACCATCGCGGCGCTGCGCTCCGTCGACGGCCAGCAGGGCGAGGTGCAACAGGCCGTGATCGACATGATGCGGTCGTGGGACGACGGCCTGCGCGCAGAGTTCGCCGACCCGGTCCAGGCCGAGATCGTGCGGCTCGTCGGCGACGGCCTCTACCTTGCGGCGCTGATGGGCCTGCCGCAGCCCGACCCCGAGCTTCATCGCAAGGTGGTCAGCCGGCTCCTCGGCCGGGAAGCTCTCGAGTAGGAGCACCGCCCCCGGAACGGCACCGCCTGCTCGAGCTCGCTGTGTTGAGGCGACCCGCATGAAGCCCTGACAATTGGCCGAAACACCCAGCGGCAGGGCCATTCCGGGCTAGGCTCTGGCGCATCGGAGTCCAACGACGGAGGCTGCCCGTGCGTCGAATGGCATTGTGTCTCATCCCGATCCAGCTCGCCGCGTCACGTGCAAGCGACGCGACACCCACGGTCCCGAACGTGCGCCCGCCGATGCCGGCCAGCGCCCAGGGCCCCGGTACCGCCCCGGCCGCCGACAGCACGTAGCGATTGCCGCGGCGCCGGCGAGCAGGAGCACCTCGGCGACCAGGACCGCACCCATCGACGCGGTCATGAGCCCGCTCAGGTCGACCGCCCCTCCGGTCATCGCACCCGGCGTCTCGGACACCACGGTGCCCCCGTGGTGATGCATCGCGGGGGCACCGGCGAACAGTGGCATCACCGCCATCGACCCGGCGTGTACGGCGAGCATCGCCGCACCTCCCGCCGCCGCGACGGTCCACGTGCGCAGGCTCGGCGCGTGCCACAGATGCCGCGCGCAGTTCAGACACCAGCCCGCCATCGCCCCCAACACCGTTGCCAACACGAGAGATTGCCCGAGCAGCAGCACCGCGAGCACCAGGTGCGCGCCCGCCGCGACTCCGCTCGTCGCCGCAGCGACCCGACCCGCGAGAACGTCCACCGGCTCAGCCTCGGGTCACGGCGGCGACGTCCTCCTCGCCGACGAGGGCCGGGGTGTCGCGGGTCAACGTCCGGCCCAGGAAGAAGTCGGGCTGCCTGATCCGCATGACCAGCATCAGCACCGCGCCGAGCAGCAGGACGCCGAAGCCCATGAAGAACACCAGCCCGACGCCGCCGATGGACGCGCCGCTCCCGTTGTCCGGGTTCATGCTCTCCCCGATCGAGATGACGAACACCGCGGCCAGCATGAGCCCGCCGAGCAGTGGGAACAAGAACTTGAACACGAAGTTGCGTGCGCTGGTGAACAACTCGTGGCGGAAGTACCACACGCAGGCGAATGCCGTGATGCCGTAGTACCAGCAGATCATGATGCCGAGCGCAGCGATGGTGTCGAGCAGCGTTCGCTCCGAGAGCAGGGTGACGACGGTGTAGAACACGCCAGTGACCACGCCCGCGACCACCGTGGCGTAGGTCGGCACCAGGAACCTCGGGTTGACCTCGGCGAGCTTCTTCGGGAACGCGCGGTACGCACCCATCGCCAGCATGGTGCGGGCGGCGGGCAGGAACGTCGTCTGCAGGCTCGCCGCCGAGGAGGCCAGCACGGCGAGGAACAGCAGCAACCCGGGCCAGTGCCCCAGCACCGGCTCGGCCAGCGCACCGAAGACGTTTTCCGAGTTGTCAGGGTTGCCGAGCCCGAGCCCGTCCTCCCCCACCCCCGCGTACATCATCACCGCGACCGCGACCAGCAGGTAGGTGATCAGGATCGACACCACACACAGCAAGCCGGCGCGTCCGGGCGTCTTCTTGGGGTCCTTGGACTCCTCACCCAGGGTCAGGCAGGTGTCCCAGCCCCAGAAGGCGAAGATCGAGCCGGTCAGCCCGACCACGAAGGCTCCGATGGCGAGACCACTGAACGGGTTGAACCAGGACAGGCTGAAGGTGAGGTTCGCCGGCGCGGTTCCGTTCGCCACGTGCACGAACGCCGTGATCACGAAGGCGAGGAGCACGACCATCTGGAAGCCGACGAGGATGAACTGGAGCCGCTCGCTGGTGGTGATGCCGCGACCCGAAATCCAGGTGGCCAGCGCGAGGAACGCGAGTGTGGTGGCGATGTTGACCGCCTTGTTGCCCGCCAGGTCCGCTATGCCCGGATGGTCGAAGACCCTGGCCAGGAACAGGTAGAAGAACTGCACCGCGATCGCGGCCAGGTTGGACAGCACGATGATGGTCGCCATCACCATGCCCCACCCACACATCCAGCCGACGTACGGGCCGAACGCCTTCGTGGACCAGGTGAACGACGCGCCGCAGTCGGGAGACTCGGAATTGAGCTCCCGGTACGCGTAGGCGGTGAGGAACATCGGGATGAAACCGGCGATGAAGATCGCGGGCATCTTCAGTCCCACCGCGGCCACGATCAGGCCGATGCTGGCCGTCAGCGTGTAACCGGGCGCCACACAGGAGATCCCGATGATCGCGCCCGAGAGGGTGCCGACCTTCCCGGCCGCGAGACCTTTGGAGACCAACCCGGTGGATTCGCGTTCACTGTCGTCAGTCATGGTCGGAGTACTCCTCTTTCGGAACGACGATCATGGGGACCGGAACGACGCGGAGCATCTTGGCCGCCGTCGAACCGAGGAAGAGGTGACGAGGACGCGCAAGTCGGCTCGAGCCGACCATCATCACGTCCCCGTCCGTCCACTCCAACTTGCTCACCGCAGACTCCACGCTGGTTCCGTCCGCGACCTGCGAGTCGACGGAAATCCCCTTCGGCAGCGCGGTCTTCGCCGTCTCGAGGACGGCGCCGGCATGCGCGAGGCTGCGCTCGCGCGCCGAGGCCTGGGTGTCGGACCGCCGCCGCGTGGACGCGTCCAGCGGCACCAGCGACACCAGCCGCAACGGCGCCCCGGAGAGTTCGGTGACCCGCACCGCCTCCCGAAGCAGCACGTCGGCACCCGCGCGCGTTCCGAGTGCGCAGGTGACCTGACCGATCCGTTTCGCGGTCGAGTGCCGCATCCCTCGGGGCGCCAACGCCATCGGCAGATGCGCACAGTGCAGCAGTTCGCCGGTGACCGACCCGATCGAGTGCCGACCGAGCAGCCCGTCCCCGGCCGCGCCGATGACGATCAACGATGCGTCCAGCTCGCGAGCGGCGTCGAGCAGGCCCTGCGCGAACGACTCGTGGTACCGCAGGTGAGTGCGCGCCACCACGTCGTCCGGGACGGTCGCTCGGGCCTCGACCAACCACTCCACCGCCTGGTCGGCCAGCAGGTCCTCGTACGCCGACTCGGTCGGGATCCGCACACCGACCGGTTCCTCCGGCGGGAGGACGAGGCAGATGTCGATCTCCGCCCCGAGACTGCGGGCGAGCAGTACCGCGAGGGCGAGTCCGTCGGCACCGCTCGGGGTGGCGAGATATCCAACTACCAAACGCATGTCGGCCAACCTTCGTCGATCGGTAGGGGGCGTAGTCGTCCCGACGGGACGACTACGGGGTCAGGGCGACGTACTTGGTGTCGAGGTACTCCTCGATGCCCTCGGTACCCCCCTCGCTGCCGAGGCCGGACTGCTTGACGCCGCCGAAGGGCGCCGCCGGATCCGAGATCACGCCGCGGTTGACGCCGACCATCCCGGATTCGAGCGCGTCCGCCACCCGCATCGCCCGGTCCAGGTTCTGCGTGTAGATGTAGGCCGCGAGGCCGAACTCGGTGCCGTTCGCGGCGGCGATCGCCTCGTCCTCGGTGTCGAAGCCGGTGATCGCGGCGACCGGCCCGAAGATCTCCTCGGCGACGATCCGCGAGTCGACGGGGACGTTGTCGAGGACGGTCGGCTGGTAGAAGTACCCGGGCCCGTCGACGACGACGCCGCCTGTCCGCACGCGCGCTCCGGCGGCGATCGCGTCGTCCACCAGCGCGGCGACGCTGCCGCGCTGGCGTTCGTTGATCAGCGGACCGATCTGGGTGCCGTCCTCGTATCCCGCGCCGACGGTCATGGCCGCGATCTTCTCGGTGAGCTTGGCGGTGAACTCCTCGCGGACGGAATTGGCCACGATCAACCGGTTCGCCGCCGTGCAGGCCTCACCGCCGTTGCGCATCTTCGCGGCCATCGCGCCGTCCACCGCCGCGTCGACGTCGGCGTCGTCGAACACCACGAACGGCGCGTTGCCACCGAGTTCCATCGACGTGCGCAGCACCTGATGCGCGGACTGCTCGATCAGCAACTTGCCGACCCTGGTCGACCCGGTGAAGGTGACCTTGCGCAGCCGCGGGTCGGCGAGCAACGGCGCCGTGACCGATGCGGCGTCCGAGGCGGGCAGCACCGACAGCACACCGGCGGGCAGCCCGGCCTCCGCGAAGATCTCCGCGAGCAGCAGCATGGTCAGCGGGGTGTCCTCGGCCGGCTTCACGATCATGGTGCAACCGGCGGCCAGCGCCGGCCCGATCTTCCTGGTGCCCATGGCCAGTGGGAAGTTCCACGGCGTGATCGCGAGGCAGGGTCCGACGGGCGCCTTGGTCACCAGGATCCGCCCGTTCCCGGACGGTGCCGCGGTGAATCGGCCCTGGATCCGCACCGCCTCCTCGCTGAACCAGCGCAGGAACTCGGCGCCGTACGCCACCTCGCCGCGGCTCTCCGACAGCGCCTTGCCCATCTCCAGCGTCATCAGCAGCGCGAGATCCTCGGCGCGTGCGGTGGCCAGTTCCCATGCCGCGCGCAGGATGTCCGAACGCTTGCGCGGCGCGGTGGCCGCCCACTCCTGCTGTACCCGGCACGCCGAGTCGAGCGCGCGCAGCGCGTCCTTGCCGGTCGCGTCCGCGACCTCGGCGAGCGTCTCGCCGGTGGCGGGGTTGAGCACCGCGAAGGTGCCACCGTCCACGGCGTCCGACGGTCCGCCGTCGATCCACAGCCCGGTGGGCACGGCGGCGAGAAGTTCCTCGAAGTTACTCATGATCGTCCTTTGCGTGACACGGCTCGGATACATGGCAGGACTTGGACTCGGTCGGCGCGACGTCGAGCGCGGGATTGCGGTCGAAGAAGCCGACCGGCTTGAGCCAGAAGTTGACGGTGTCCGCGGGCATCACCGGCCAGTCCTCGGGCCGGGTGATGTGGTGGATGCCGAAGACGTACCACATGACCACGTCGGTGTTCTCGATGTTGCGATCGGCCTCGGTCCACTCCGGCAGCCCGTGGTCGACCCCGCTCTGGTTGACGAATTCGCCTGCGGGCCAACGCTCGTCCTCGGCGTTGGGGGTGACCCACACGGTGTGCCCGATCACCTGGGTGCGCTGGAAGATCGGCGAGGCGGGGTCGAACATCGACGGGATCGCTCCGCCGGGCACCAGCTTGTACGCGGGAGCGGTGCCCAGCCCGTTGGTGGAGTTGTCGTTGACGACCTTCCACGCCCGCTGCGACTGCCAGTCGTAGTCCTGCTTGCCCTCCGCCTCGGTGCGCAGCGGGGTGTTCTTCTGCCGCAGCGACAGCCCGTAGGGGTTGTCCGGACCCATCGGCACCATCTCGGTCTCGGTGGCGTAGATGGTGTTCTCGGTGCCGTCCACGTCGAGGTCCATCCGGGCGACCAGGAAGTGCTGGTGGTACGGCGCGTAGGTGCGCCGGTCGACGAGCGTGCCGTGCGGATGCGACGCGCCCTCGTCGAAGTGGCTGACCACCATGATCCCCGTCGCGCGGACCTCGCACTCGATGTTGCCGTCCTGGTAGAAGCGCCAGTAGGTGAGGTACTCGTAGTTGGCGACGGTGACATGGAACGAGACCGTCAGCCGGCGCATCCGGCGGACCTCGGCGCCGTCGTGATCGACGTGCTTCCACAGGACCGCGTTGTCCTCCTCGTGGATGCAGATCGCATTCTTGATCGTGTACGGCTCGCCCTTGCTGTTGTGCAACGTGGCGTCGAGGTAGCGGATCTCACCGAGGCAGTCGCAGCCCAGCTCGAGCGAGGTGGTCATGAACCCGATGCCCCACTCGCCGATGTCGAACGCGGTGCGCCTGTAGTGGTCGTCGCAGTGGTCGCGGTACGGCACGATCATCTCGGCGAAGGACAGCCGGTTGGCGATCGAGCGCCTGCGCCCGTTGTCGTTGTAGGACACCGCGTGCAGGGTCATCCCCTCGCGGTAGTTGAACCCCACCCGCAGCGACCAGTTCTGCCACTCGAGCTTGTTGCCCTCGAGCGCGAACGACGGTCCCTCGGGCTGGGTGATCTCCAGCGGCTTCAGCGGTTCCCGGGTGCTGGCGCCCAGAATCCGCTCGGGGATGTGCCGCGGGACGTACTCCCCCATGATCTCGGGACGGTCGACCCGGAAGGTGTCCTCGATCTCGAGCAGCTCCATGCTGTTCACGTCGATCACGCAGTGAAAGCCGTTGACCGGTCCCGCATAGGGATTCGCGCCGTCGGCCGCCTTGACCCAGGTGTCGGACCAGCCGAGCCTGCGGCCCTTGTACTTCTCCGGGATCACCGCCTCGCCGTAGGTCCAGGTGTCCATGAACACCTTGGACATGTCGGTGATGCCGCGATCGGCCAGGGCCGCGATCACGTCGGGGTGGCCTCGCAGGACCTCGTCGCACTCCTCCCACTCGTCGACGGTGAAGTTCGCCTGCACGCCGGGAACGTGCTGCCACGAGACCACCGAATCCGTGGTGAGGGAGACCAGCGCCTTGTACGTCTTGTTCTCGGCGCGCTCGAAACACACCACGTGCGCGCGCCGGTCGGGCACCGTCGCGTCGGCGTCGAACGCGGCGACGGCGGCCTTGCTCGGTTCGGCGAGCTCGATCGACGCGTACCGCCAGCCGGGGCCCACCCCGTGCTCGCGGGAGAGGACTGCCGCGACCTCGGTGAACTCCTCGGACGCGAGCGGGTCGAGCGGATGGAAGGTCACCGACGCCGCCGGCGCCGTCGAAGTGTCAGCCACGGTTACTCCCTGCCAGAGTGCGGATGGTGGCCTCGACGACGTCGAGCGCGTCGCCGAGGAGTTCGTCGCCGATCACCAGCGGCGGCAACAGCCGGATCACGTTGCCGTAGGTGCCGCAGGTGAGCAGGATGACGCCCTGCTCGAGCGCCTTCGCCGCGATCGCCTTGGTGATGTCGGGGTCCGGCTCGGTGCCGCCCGGTTCGACGAATTCCATGGCCAGCATGGCGCCGCGACCGCGAACGTCCCCGATGACGTCGAGCTCCGCGGCCAGCGCGCGCAGGCGCCCGAGGGCGAGGTCACCGATGTGGCGGGCCCGCGCGGGCAGGTCGAACTCGCGCATGGTCTCGATCGAGGCGAGTGCGGCCGCGCAGGCGACCGGGTTGCCGCCGTAGGTGCCGCCGAGTCCGCCGGGGTGCACCGCGTCGAGCAACTCCGCGCGGCCGGTGATCGCGGCGAGCGGCATTCCACCAGCGATGCCCTTGGCCATCGTGACGATGTCCGGGACGATGCCCTCGTCCTCGCTGGCGAACCAGGCGCCGGTACGGGCGAAGCCGGTCTGCACCTCGTCGGCGATGAAGACGACCCCGTGCTGCCGTGCCCAGGCGACGAGGGTCGGCAGGAATCCCGCTGCCGGAACGATGAATCCGCCCTCACCCTGGATCGGCTCGATGATGATCGCCGCGACGCCGTCGGCGCCGATCTGCTTCTCGATCTGACTGATCACCCGGCGGGCGGCCTGCTCACCGGTCAGCCCCGCCTCGTCGCGGAACGGGTACGACATCGGCATCCGGTAGATCTCCGGGGCGAACGGGCCGAAGTGCGCCTTGTAGGGCATCGACTTCGCCGTCAACGCCATGGTCAGGTTCGTGCGGCCGTGGTACGCGTGATCGAACGCGACGACGGCGTCGCGTCCGGTGGCCAACCGGGCCACCTTGACCGCGTTCTCCACCGCCTCGGCCCCCGAGTTGAACAGCACGGAGCGCTTCTCGTGGTCACCGGGTGTGAGCGCCGCCAACTCCTCGGCCACCCGCACGTAACTCTCGTACGGCGTGACCATGAAGCAGGTGTGCGTGAAGTGACCAGCTTGCTCCGAAACTGCCTGCGCCACCGCGGGATTGGAGGCACCGACGCTGGTCACGGCGATGCCCGCACCCAGGTCCACCAGGGAATTGCCGTCCACGTCCACCACGACGCCGCCGTCGGCGTCGGCGGCGTACACGGGCACGCTCGACCCGACGCCCGCCGCCACAGCGGCCTTGCGCCGGGCGGTGAGCGCCAGCGAGCGCGGTCCGGGCAGCTCGGTGACGAGTGCCCGCTTCTGCGGGAGGCGGTACCGAATGTCAGTCATTGATCCATCCCTCGAATAGGAAGTGCGCGGTCAGTCGTGCGAGCTCATGACGTGCTTGATGCGGGTGTAGTCCTCGACCCCGTACGCGGACAGGTCCTTTCCGTATCCGGAGTACTTGAATCCACCGTGCGGCATCTCCGCGACGAGCGGGATGTGGCAGTTGACCCAGACCGCGCCGAAGTCGAGGGCGGCCGAGAGCCGCTGCACGGTTCCGTGATCGGTGGTCCACACGCTCGACGCGAGCCCGAAACGGACGTCGTTGGCCAGCTCGACGGCCTCGGCCTCGTCGGTGAACGACTGCACCGTCAACACCGGGCCGAAGGTCTCCTCCTGCACGATGTCGTCGTCCTGGCGAACGCCCGTCACGATGGTCGGCTCCAGGAAGAATCCCTTGTCCCCGATCCGATTTCCGCCGGTGACGACCGTGGCGTGCGCCGGCAGCGCGGCGATCTTTCCGGTCACCGCGGTGAAGTGGTTGACGTTGTTGAGCGGGCCGTAGAAGGTCTCGGGGTCGTCGGGCAGCCCGGTCTTGAGTGTCTTCGCCTTGGCGACCAGCGCGTCGACGAGCTGATCGTGGATCGACTCGTGGACGAGCACCCGCGTCACCGCCGTGCAGTCCTGACCGGCGTTGAAGAACGCGGCCTCCGCGATCCCGTCGGCCGTCTTGGTCACGTCGACGTCGCCGAACACCACGGCCGGGGCCTTGCCACCGAGTTCGAGGTGCGCCCGCTTGAGTTGCTTGGCGGCCGAGACCGCCACCGCGATACCCGCGCGGACCGATCCCGTGATCGAGACCAGGCCGATCGCCGGGTGTTCGACGAGCGTCGCGCCGGTGCCGCCGTTGCCCAGCACCACATTGAGCACACCGTCGGGCAGGATCCCCTTGGTCAGGCGCGCCAGCACGAGGGTGCTCTCGGGCGTGGTGTCGCTCGGTTTGAGCACGATGGTGTTCCCCGCCGCGAGCGCCGGTCCGATCTTCCAGATCGCCATCATGAACGGGTAGTTCCACGGCGTCACCTGGCCGACGACGCCGATCGGCTCGCGCCGGACGTAGGAGGTGAAGCCCTCCATGTACTCGCCCGCCGACTTGCCCTCGAGCATCCGGGCGGCGCCGGCGAAGAAGCGGAGCTGGTCCGCACCGACCTTCACCTCCTCCGCCGCGATGACCGCCGTGGGCTGGCCGGTGTTGCGGCTCTGCGCCTCGACGAGTTCGGCGCTGTGCGCCTCGATCGCGTCCGCCAGCGCGAGCAGTGCGGCCTGCCGTACGCCGGGCGTGGTCTTGCCCCACGCGACGAAGGCCTTCTTCGCGGCGTCGACCGCGGCGTCGATGTCCGCCTTCGTGGAGATCGGCGACCTGGCCACGACCGTCTCGTCGACCGGATTGATCACCTCGATCGTCTCCGACGCGGTCGACGGCACGAACTCGCCGTTGATGAAGTTCTCGAGCAGGTCGGATCCCATACGTTCCACTCCTCCAGGCCGATGGCGGGCACAGCAGCGTTCGCGGTGGCGGGTTGTGACAAGTGTGCGCCACGTCACTGCCCGGGACACGTGCCGAAATGAACCGTTCGGTGATCGTTATTCGCTCCGTTTCGTCCAGTGTCGGACCGCTGCGACGCTGACGCCGTTGCGTCGGCGCCCCGCAGGGCGAGAGCAGGGGGAACGACGCCGGTCCCGGTGCGATGGATCCTCGCCCAGCGCGAACCGGCGCTCGAGCTCGAGGCGGGCGCGTCCGGGCTCGACCGCGAGGCGACGCGTCCCCTGACGAGGAACTCCCCGAACCGTTCCAGTGGCTCTCCGTCGGCGAATTCGCCCCTCACCACCGGCCGCCGTCTGCCGCTGACCCGGTCGGGCCGGACACGCCACCTGGTCCGGCACTACGAATCCGGTGTGGCCGCAATCGGTTTCGGCACCGGCCTGACCCAACCCGCGGCGCCGGACGACCTGGTGTCGGCCGCGGAGTATCCGGGTCTGCCCCGCCCGAGGTTCGCCCGCGGGGTCGCGCACCGTCCCAAGCTCGCCGCAGCCCTCGAACGGGCGATGCGCCAGGCCGGCCGGCCACTGTCCCTGGTCAGCCGCGAGGGCGACGTCGCGATGCTGCTCCAGAGGTCCGCCACACCCGACTCGGCCCGGAAGCTGCTGCGCGGTCTACCCGCACCGGTGCTGAGGTCGCCCCGGGTGGGCGTGAGCGCGGCCCCGCTGCTTGCGGCCGTCGCCTGGCGGTCCCGCTGACCACCCGGGCCGGCCCGTCAGAGGCCGGTCGAGTGCCGGTCCGTGGTGCGCAGGACGACGGTGTTCGACGCGATGTCCACGCGTACCCGAGGCGGCGCGCCGTCGCCCGCGTCGTCCTTGTGCATCAACGCGGTCTGCCGCTGCTCGAACTCGTGCCGCTTGGATCCCTGGAACAGCGCCGCGACCTCCTCGAACCCGGTCGCGGAGACGGTGCGGCCGCCGCGCCGCCGGGTCCAGGGCAGGGCCCGGCCGCCGGTGGCGCGGTTCCACAGCGTCTCGGCGAATGCGAGCAACACCAGCAGACACACCAGCCCCGGAATCGTCATCGCCCACAGGATCCCCATGCGCGCCGAGTGTAGTCGCGACTCAGGTCAGGTAGCGGTACGCAGGCGAACCCGGCTCGAGCTGCTCGACGTTCATCCCCGAATCCGCCATCCGCTCGAGCAGCGCCGGCAGCCCGCCGGCCGCGCCCAGCTCGATGCCGACCAGCGCGGCGCCGATCTCGCGGTTGTTGCGCTTGACGTACTCGAACAGCGTGATGTCGTCGTCGGGCCCGAGCACCTCGCCGAGGAAGCGACGCAGCGCGCCCGGCTCCTGCGGGAAGTCGACGAGGAAGTAGTGCTTGAGTCCGAGGTGCACGAGCGAACGCTCGAGGATCTCCCCGTAGCGCGAGACGTCGTTGTTGCCGCCCGAGATCAGGCAGACCACCGTCGAATCCGGTCGCACCTTCACCAGCTCGAGCGCCGCGACCGACAACGCCCCCGACGGCTCGGCGATGATGCCCTCGTTCTGGTACAGCTCGAGCAGCGCCGTGCAGACCGCGCCCTCGTCGGCGTGGATCATCGCGAACGTTCCAGCGCCCGCCCCCGACCGCGGCTCGGCCACCAGCGGCAGCGAACCGTGCGAGACCACGTCCGCACCGAGCGCCGACATCACCTCGAACGGCAGGTCGCCGATCCGACGAACGGCCGTCCCGTCGACGAAGGGGTCTATCTCTGGGAGGGTGACCGGCGCCCCCGCGACCAGCGCGGCTGTCATGGACGCCGCGCCGCTCGGCTCGACGCCGACGATCGCGGTGCTCGGCGAGCGTTCGTGCAGGTAGGTGGCAATGCCGGCGATCAGCCCGCCGCCGCCGACCGGGACGATCACCGTGCCGGGCTCCTCGCCGAGCTGATCGAGGATCTCGGCGGCGATGGTGCCCTGCCCGGCCGCGGTCCGCGGATCGTCGAACGGCGGCACCATCACCGCGCCGGTGCGGCGCACGTCGTCGGCGGCCGCCGCGGCCGCCGCATCGTAGGTCTCCCCCGTCGCGATCAACTCGACGAAGCTGCCGCCGTGCGCCCGGATCCGGTCACGCTTCTGCCGCGGGGTGTTGGTGGGCACGTAGATGCGGCCACGGATGCCCATCGTGCGGCACGCGAACGCCACACCCTGGGCGTGGTTCCCGGCGCTCGCGCACACCACACCGGAGGCGCGTTCCTCGTCGGTGAGCTGCACGATCAGGTTGTAGGCGCCGCGCAGTTTGAACGAGCGCACCACCTGGAGGTCCTCGCGCTTGAGGTAGACCTTCGCGCCCGTCGCCGCGGACAGACGCGCGCTGTACTGGAGCGGGGTCGCCTCGATGACGTCGGAAATTCGCGCCGCGGCAGCATCGATTTCGCGCGCGTCGAGCGGCAGCGCGGCCTTCAGGTCAGCGAGTTCCGGCATGTTGGACACCCCCGTAATGCTGCCACTCGACGGGTCGGCGCGGCGAATCGCCCCGCACCGCTCACCCGCGCGGGTCGAATTGCGACGGCCGCGGAATGTTGCGCAGGTTCGACTTCGCCATCTTCACCGCCTCTCCCGCCCCGCCGTTCATCACCATCCGCGACATCGCGAGGGCGAATCCCTTCACCTGACCACCGGTGATCGTCGGCGGCAGCGACAGTGCCATCGGGTCGGTCACCAGGTCCACCAGCGCGGGACCGTCGTGGTCGAACGCCGCCCGCAGCCCGGACTCGATGTCGGCGGGATCCTCGACCCGGCGCGAGAAGATCCCGAGCGCCGCGGCGACGGCGGCGTAGTCGACCGCGGGCACGTCCACCCCGAAATCGGGCAGGCCGTCGACGAGCATCTCGAGCTTGACCATGCCCAGGGTCGAGTTGTCGAACACCACGATCTTGACCGGCAGCCGGTAGGCCGCGACGGTGACCAACTCACCCAGCAGCATCGACAGCCCGCCGTCGCCGGACACCGAAACCACCTGCCGGCCCGGGCACGCGATCTGGGCACCGATCGCGTGCGGCAGCGCGTTCGCCATCGACCCGTGCAGCGCCGAGGAGAGGAATCGGCGTGATCCGTTCGGGTTCAGGTAGCGCGCGGTCCACACGTTGCACATCCCGGTGTCCGCGGTGAAGACGGCGTCGTCGGCGGCGAGGTCGTCGAGGATGGACGCCGCGTACTCGGGGTGGATGGGGGTGCGCTGCTTGACCGGGGTGGTGTAGGCGCCGACCACCTTCTCCATCAGGGTGCGGTGCCGGGCCAGCTGGCTGTCCAGGAAGGCTCGATCAGGTTTGCGGTGGACCAGGGGCGCGAGCGCCCGCAAGGTGCTCAGCGTGTCACCGTGCACGGCCACGTCGAGACTGGTTCTCCTGCCGAGCTTCTCGGGCGCCACGTCGATTTGCGCGGTGGGCACGTCGGCGGGAAGGAACTGGTCGTAGGGGAAGTCCGTGCCGACCAGCAGCAGCAGGTCCGCGTCCTGCATTCCGTCGTGCGCGGCCCCGTAGCCGAGCAGGCCGGTCATCCCGACGTCGAACGGGTTGTCGTACTGGATCCACTCCTTGCCGCGCAGGGTGTGCCCGATCGGGGCGCCGATCGTCTCCGCGAGCACGATCAGCTCGTCGCGGGCGCCGCGCACCCCGGCGCCGGCAAAGATCGCGACCCGCTCGGCGGAGTTGACGGCGTCCGCGAGCGCGCGGACGTCCCGTTCGGCCGGCACGACCGCGGGCGATCCGGTGCGCACCAACGCCGGCGCGGCGCCCTCGGCCGGGCAGTCCGCGACGTCGCCGGGCAGGATGATCACCGCGACACCGGAGAGTCCGATCGCGTGCTGCATCGCCGTGTGCACCACCCGTGGCGCCTGTTCGGCGGTGCCGATCAGCTCCGTGTACCGGGCACACTCGACGAACAGCCGGTCGGGATGGGTCTCCTGGAAGTATCCGCTGCCGATCTGGGCGCTCGGGATGTGCGAGGCGATCGCCAGCACTGGCGCACCCGAGCGGTTCGCGTCGTAGAGTCCGTTGATCAGGTGCAGGTTGCCGGGACCGCAGGAGCCGGCACACACCGCGAGTTCGCCGGTGAGCTGCGCGTCGGCGGCCGCCGCGAAGGCGGCGGCCTCCTCGTGCCTGACGTGGATCCAGTCGATGCCGCCGTCCGCGGCGCCGCCGGACTTACGGACCGCGTCGACCACCGGGTTGAGGCTGTCCCCGACGATCCCGTAGATTCGTCGCACACCCGCGTCGACGAGCTGGGAAACAAGTTGTTCCGCAACGGTTTTCGCAGCCATGGAGATTTCCTTCCGGGCGCGGACCGCCCGCCGACGGGGGCTGAAGCTACCGGGCTACTGCGGGGTGAGCACGAACACCGGGATCTGACGGTCCGTCTTGAGCTGATAGTTCGCGTAGTCCGGCCAGGCCTCGACGGCACGCTTCCACCACACGGCCTTCTCCTCGCCCGTCACCTCGCGCGCGGTCATGTCCTGCTTGACCGGGCCGTCCTGCAGTTCGACGTGCGGGTCGGCGACGACGTTGTAGTACCAGACCGGGTTCTTCGGCGCGCCACCGAGCGAGGCCACGACGGCGTACTCGCCTCCGTGCTCGACGCGCATCAGCGGGGACTTGCGGAGCTTGCCCGACTTGGCACCCGTGGTCGTGAGGATGACGACGGGCCTGCCCTGCATCACCGTCCCCTCCGTACCCCCGGAGCGCTCGTAGAGATCGACCTGATCGGCGGCCCAGGCACTCGGGCTCGGTTCGTACTCACCGGTGAGAGGCATGTTCGCCAGTCAACACCAGGCGGCCGACGCGCGCAGCCCGACACCCCGATCCAGCCACCCGGAAGACAATTGTTCGGTGGACCGAAATCGAATCTGCTTGTAGCCTGAATTGATGACCACCGCCGGATACTCCCCCGCGCCGCACCGCGGCACCACGCGGCCCGGCGCGAGCGTCGAGATCGCCGGCACGCGCTGGCCGCTGTACAAGCTCGAGGCACTGGCCGTCGGGCTGCTGACCTTCCTGGTGGTGCTCGTCGTCGCGCAGACGCTGCAGCCCGCGGTCCTCGCGGCCGCGGCCGCGACAGTCGTCGTGTGGTGGGCACGCCGCCTGTACTGGGCCGGCCGCTCCGACTGATCGGGCGCCCGAGCTACCCGCCCAGGCAGCTCGGGCCGAGGAGGGCCTTCAGGTCGCCCATCAGCGCCGACGACGGTTCCACCCGCAGGCTGTCGTCGAGTTTGAGCATGGTGATCCGGCTGCCGCTGATCAGTCTCAGGTGCACGTCCGAGGTGCCCGGGTGCCGGGTCAGGACCTGCTTGAGCGCCCCCACCTTGTCCGGGGTGCACAGCCGGGTCGGCAGGGTCACCGCGATCGGCTTCGCGACCCCGACCGCCGAGAGGTCCGGCACCGCGAGATCGTTGCCGATCAGCGAGAGCCGCTCGTCACGGACCGAGACCCGCGCCTTGACCAGCACGATGGAGTCCTCCGCGATATCCATCCCGTACACCGCGTAGGCCTGCGGGAAGAACAGCACCTCGACGCCGCCGACCAGGTCCTCGAGCTGAATGATGGCCCAGGTCAGGCCGTTCTTGTTGACTCGGCGATCCACCGAAGCGACGATGCCGCCGATGGTCACCTGCGCGCCGTCCTTCACCTCGCCTTCGAGAATCGAGGCGATCGCGGTGTCCGACTGCTGTCGGAGGATGTGCTCGACACCGTTGAGCGGATGCCCGGACACGTAGAGGCCGAGCATCTCCCGTTCGAGCGCCAGACGATGCTTGGTCTCCCACTCCTCGTCCGGGACGCGGATCGCGAACACCGAGGACAGCGACTCGTCGCCGCCGCCCGCGTCACCGAACAGGTCGAACTGCCCCACCGCCTCGGCCTTCTTGGTGCCCAGCACCGAGTCGATCGCGTCGGTGTGGATCAGGAACAGGCCCTTGCGCGGATGCTCGAGGGAGTCGAACGCCCCCGACTTGATCAGCGACTCGGTGACCTTCTTGTTGCAGGCGGTGACGTCGATCTTGTTGAGGTAGTCGGAGAAGTCGGTGAACTTCCCCTTCTCGGTGCGCGCGTTGATGATCGAGGCGACCACGTTCGCGCCGACGTTGCGCACGGCGCCCATGCCGAAGCGGATGTCGCTGCCGACCGACGCGAAGTTCACCGACGACTCGTTGACGTCCGGCGGCAGCACCGTGATGCCCATCTTCCGGCAGTCCGCCAGGTAGACCGCCGACTTGTCCTTGTCGTCGCCGACCGAGGTGAGCAGTCCGGCCATGTACTCGGCGGGATAGTTCGCCTTGAGATACGCCGTCCAGTACGAGACCAGGCCGTAGCCGGCCGAGTGAGACTTGTTGAACGCGTAGCCTGCGAAGGGCAGCACCGTGTCCCACAGCGCGGTGATGGCGGGCTGCGAGAAGCCGTTGTCCAGCATGCCCTGCCGGAAGCCGCCGTAGGCCTCCTCGAGGATCTCCTTCTTCTTCTTGCCCATCGCGCGGCGCAGCAGGTCGGCCTGACCGAGCGAGTACCCGGCCACCTTCTGTGCCAGGTGCATGATCTGCTCCTGGTAGATGATCAGCCCGTACGTCTCCGAGAGGATCTCGGCCAGGGGCTCCTCCAGCTCGGGATGGATCGGGCTCACCTGCTCGAGCCCGTTCTTGCGCTTGGCGTAGGAAGTGTGCGCGTCCACGCCCATCGGACCCGGCCGGTACAGCGCCAGCGCGGCGACGATGTCACCGAAGCCGGTCGGCTGCATCAGCTTGAGCAGCTCTCGCATGCCGCCGCCGTCGAGCTGGAACACGCCGAGGGTGTCGCCCCGCGAGAGCAGCTCGAAGGTGGCGGGATCGTCCATCGGCAGCGAGTCGAGGTCGAGGTCGATGCCCCGGTTCGTCTTGATGTTCTCGAGCGCGTCGCCGATGACCGTCAGGTTGCGCAGGCCCAGGAAGTCCATCTTGAGCAGGCCGATGGCCTCGCACGACGGGTAGTCCCAGCCGGTGATGATCGCGCCGTCCTGCGCCCGCTTCCACACCGGAATGGCGTCCGTCAGCGGCTCTGAAGACATGATCACCGCGCAGGCGTGTACGCCGGCGTTGCGGATCAGTCCTTCGAGGCCCTTCGCGGTCTGGTAGATCTTCGCGACGTCGGGGTTCGAGTCGATGAGCGTCCGGACCTCGACGGCCTCCTTGTACCGCTCGTGCTCGGGATCGGTGATGCCGGAGACCGAGATGTCCTTGGCCATGATCGGCGGCGGTAGCGCCTTGGTGATCTGGTCGGCGATCGCGAACCCGGGCTGGCCGAACTGCACTCGAGCGGAGTCCTTGATGGCGGCCTTGGTCTTGATGGTGCCGAAGGTGATCACCTGCGCGACCTTGTCGCTGCCCCACTTCTCGGTGGCGTAGCGGACCATCTCCCCGCGGCGGCGGTCGTCGAAATCGATGTCGATGTCGGGCATCGAGATGCGCTCGGGGTTGAGGAAGCGCTCGAACAGCAGCCCGTAGGGAAGCGGGTCGATGTTGGTGATGCCCATCGCGTAGGCCACCAGCGAACCGGCGGCCGAGCCACGACCCGGACCGACCCAGATGCCGACCTCCCTGGCGTGGTTGATCAGGTCGCCGACGACGAGGAAGTAGGCCGGGAAGCCCATCTTGTTGATGACGTCGATCTCGTAGTCGGCGCGCGTCAGGTACTCCTGCGGCGGGCCGGCCGGGAAACGCCTGTCCAGCCCGCGCAGTACCTCCGCCCGCAGGAAACTCTCCTGGGTGTGCCCGTCCGGGACCGGGAAGATCGGCATCCGGTCGCGGTGCTTCCAGACGTCGTCGTAGGGCTGGATCCGCTCGGCGATCAGCAGCGTCGAGTCGCAGGCACCGGGCACCTCGTCGTCCCAGATCGCGCGCATCTCCTCGGCGGACTTGAGGTAGTAGCCGTCGCCGTCGAACTTGAACCGGGTGGGATCACTGAGGGTCTTGCCGGTCTGGATGCAGAGCAGCGCCTCGTGGTTCTCGGCGGCGTCCTTGGTGACGTAGTGGCAGTCGTTGGTGGCCAGCGGCGGAATGCCGAGCTTGCGGCCGATGTCGAGCAGGCCCTCGCGCACGCGCCGCTCGATGGACAGCCCGTGGTCCATCAGTTCCAGGAAGAAGTTGTCCTTGCCCCAGATCTCCTGCCACTTCGCGGCCGCCTCGAGCGCCTCGCGGTCGTGGCCGAGCCGCAGCCGCGTCTGCACCTCGCCGGACGGGCAGCCGGTGGTCGCGATGATCCCCTCGTGGTGCTCGGCGATGATCTCCTCGTCCATGCGGGCCCACTTGCCGAGCTGCCCCTCGACCGAGGCGCGCGAGGACAGCTTGAACAGGTTCCGCACGCCGGTCGCGTTCTCCGCGACCATCGTCATGTGCGTGTAGGCGCCGCTACCGGAGACGTCGTCGGACTTCTGGCTGCGGTCGCCCCACAGCACACGCTTGGTGTTGAACCGGGACTCCGGCGCGATGTACGCCTCGATGCCGATGATCGGCGTGATGTCGTGCTTCTTCGCCTCGTTGTAGAACTCGCTGGCGCCGAACATGTTGCCGTGGTCGGTCATGCCGACGGCCGTCATCCCCAGTCGCTGAGCCTCTTTGAACAGCGGACCCACCTTGGCGGCGCCGTCGAGCATCGAGTACTCGGTGTGATTGTGCAGATGAACGAACGAGTCAGCCACGCGCGCCTCTCCGTGCTCGGTGTCACCGGTCGCGTCGACCGGGGAGGACTGGGGTGCCCCGAGTGTAGGCGGTCGCTCCGACAGCCTCGGGCACGCGCGCCGCTGTGTGCGCGAACCAGCGCGTGGTATGCCCGGCACCGCCGAAGCGGTGCGCGATACTCGGCCGATGCGAATCATCTCCGGCCGCCGGTTGCTGTGGTCGCTCGGGCTGCTCACCGCCCTCGTCCTCGCCGTGGTGCTCGCCTTCACGCTCAGCCCTCGACCGGGCGCCCTGGTCGTGCGCGCGGTGTTCGACCGGGACGCGGGAAAGACCACCGACGCACTGGCCGAGCACGCGCCCGAGGCCGTCGAGTCGGTCACCGATCAGCAGTACCGGCCCGGCGACGACGACGCCTTCCTCGACACCTACTTCCCCGCCGGGACCGCGGGCGCCCTACCGACCGTGATCTGGACCCACGGCGGCGCCTGGATCTCGGGAGACAAGACCGACTACGCGCCCTACTACCAGTTGCTCGCCGCGCAGGGCTTCACGGTGATCTCGCTCGACTACTCGCTCGGGCCGGAACATGTCTACCCGACCGCCGTTCACCAGATCAACGACGCGCACGCGTACGTCCTCGCGAATGCCGACCGGCTGCACGTCGACCCCGCGCGAATCGTGCTCGCCGGCGACTCCGCGGGCGCCCAGCTGTCGAGCCAGCTGGCCACCGTCGTCACCAGCCCGGACTACGCCGGCGAACTCGGCATCACCCCGGCACTCCAGCCCGATCAGCTGCGCGGCGTGGTGCTGAACTGCGGCATCTACGACGTGAGCCGGATGACGGGCGGCCCCGGGATCATCGGCTGGGGCGTCGACCGGTCGATGTGGGCGTACACGGGCCTGCGCGACTACGCCGGCTCGACTCCCGCAAACCAGATGTCCACGCTCGGGCACGTCACGAACCGGTTCCCGCCGACCTACCTCAGCGGCGGCAACGCCGACCCGCTGACGAACACGCAGTCCAAGCCGCTCGCCGAGAAGCTCGCCGGACTCGACGTTGCGGTGACGACACTGTTCTATCCCGAGGACCACGAGCCGGCGTTGCCGCACGAGTACCAGTTCAACCTCGACAACGAGGACGGCCTGCGAGCACTCGACCGGACCGTGGCGTTCCTGCGGGAGCGCACCAGCTGACGCCTCACGGCACCGGCTCGAGCACCCCACGGCGGGCGGTGCGCACGCGCCGCACCGCATCGACGGTGAAGACGAGCAGCGCCAGCCAGATCAACGCGAACCCGATCCAGCGCGACGCGGGCATGTCCTCGTGCAGCACCGCCACGCCCCACGCCATCTGCAGGGACGGCGTCAGGTACTGGATGATCCCCAGCGTGACCAGCGGCACCCGTTGGGCCGCGGCGCCGAACAGCAGCAGCGGCGCCGCGGTCACCACGCCTGCGGTCATCAGCAGCAGGGCGTGTCCGGCGCCATGGCCGACGAACGTACCGGTCCCGGTCACGGCGAGAAATCCCAGGTACCCGATCGCGAACGGGGCGGTGACCAGTCCCTCGGCGGTGAGGCTGGTGACCGGATCGAGCGGGACCACCTTCTTGATGAGCCCGTACGCACCGAAGGACAGCGCCAGCGTCAGCGCAATGTACGGCGGGTGTCCGTAGTCGACGGTGAGCACCAGCACCGCGACCGCGGCCAGGCCCAGCGCCCCCGCCTGCCAGCGGTTGACCCGCTCCCGGAAGATCACCACGCCGAGGAGCACGCTGACGAGCGGGTTGACGAAGTAGCCGAGCGCGGTCTCGACGACCCGGCCCGAGGTGACGCCGTAGATGTAGACGCCCCAGTTGAGGGAGATCGCCGCCGCCGCCGCGGCGACCAGCAGCATCGAGCGCGGCGTCAACGACCGCAACCGGACGATCCGGCGGGTGACGAGGCCGACCGCGAGCATCAGCACCAGCGTCCACAGCATCCGGTGCGCGAGGATCTCGACCGGACCGGCCGGGGCGAGCAGGCCGAAGAAGATCGGGAACATTCCCCACATCAGGTGGGCGCCCACCCCGGCGGCGACGCCGATCTCGGTGTCGGACCGCCGAGCCGAGCGCGACGCGTCGGCGCTCATCGCGCGGGCACCTCGCCGTCGTCGGGGCCGGGCGACGCCGCCTGCGTCTGCTCGGGCAGCAGCGGGTTGACCGCGAACCGGCCGAACACGGCGTCCGCAGGCAGTGCCTCGACCGCCCGCACCCCGGGCGCCGCGGCCAGTTCCCGCAACCGGTCCGGGTCGCCGCGCACGGTCAGCCCCACCACACACGGGCAGTCCTGTGCCAGCCGCGACGCCGACACCGCGTCGACGCGGCCCTGCCGATCCCACTCGCCGGTGCTGCCGGACAGTCGGCCCGCCGCGACCGCCGGTGCCCGCAGGACCGACTCCTCGCCGGCGACGTCGACGACGATCAGCTGCGTCTGGACCCGGTCGAGCGGCACCCGGAACAGGACCTGGGAGACCCGCACGCCGCCGGCGGTCCGGTAGGCCTGCGCCGCGGTCTGCTCCGGATCGAACGAGACCAGCGCCCACCGCTGGCTCGCGCCGTCCAGGTCGGCGAGGCTCGTGCGGGCGCGGTCCAGGTAGTCGGCGACCGGCTCACCCGAGTCCGGGCCGAGCCGGTCGGTCGCGATGGACGACGGTCGGGGCGGCGTGAGCACGCCCAGCAGGAGGACGAGCACGACCAGGGCGACGGCGCAGGCGACGGTCGTCGCCACGCCTGCCCGGAGCGGAGCCTGCGCAGCGACCAGGTCGCCATCACGCACCCCGCAGAACCTCGAGCGCGTGTTGCAGGTCCTTCGGGTACTCGCTGGTGATCTCGATCCAGCGGCCGTCCGCGGGATGCGCGAATCCGAGCGAGCGGGCGTGCAGCCACTGCCGTTCCAGACCGAGGCGTTCCGCGAGGCGGGGGTCGGCGCCGTAGGTCAGGTCACCGCAGCAGGGGTGGCGCAGGGCGGCAAAGTGCACCCGGATCTGGTGGGTACGACCGGTCTCGAGGTGGATGTCGAGCAGGCTCGCCGCCTGGAAGGCCTCCACCGTGTCGTAGTGCGTGATGGACGGCTTGCCGTCGGCGGTGACGGCGAACTTCCAGTCGTTGCTGCGATGCCGGCCGATCGGCGCGTCGATGGTGCCGCTGCTCGGGTCGGGGTGACCCTGGACCAGGGCGTGATAGCGCTTGTCGATCGTGCGCTGCTTGAACGCCCGCTTCAGCACGGTGTACGCCCGCTCGCTGGTCGCGACGACCATCACGCCGGAGGTGCCGACGTCGAGTCGGTGCACGATGCCCTGCCGCTCGTGGGCGCCCGAGGTGGAGATGCGGTACCCGGCGGCGGCCAGTCCGCCGACGACGGTCGGTCCGGTCCAGCCGACGCTGGCGTGCGCCGCCACGCCCACCGGCTTGTCGACGGCGACGATGTCGTCGTCGGCGTAGAGGATGTCCATCCCCTCGACCGGCTGCGCCTCGACCGTCAGCGGCCTGGCCGGTTCCGGCAGTTCGACCTCGAGCCACGCACCGGACGGCAGCCGATCGGACTTGCCGACCGCGGTCCCGTCGATCAGGACGGCGCCCTCGTCGGTGAGCGAGGCGACCGCGGTCCGGGACAGTCCGAGCAGGCGCGCCAGTCCGGCGTCGACCCGCATGCCCTCGAGCCCGTCCGGCACCGGCATCGACCGTGTCTCGCGCATCAGGAGTTCTCCTCGGTGTTCGTGTCGCTGCTGGTGGTGGTGTCGGGTGCCGTGTTCGTGTCGGCGCTGTCGTCGGGATCCGGCTCGGTGCCGCGCGTGCCGTCGGGGTTGAAGCCGAACAACGTCAGCGCGACCAGCAACACCGCTCCGCACACGATCGCCGAGTCGGCGACGTTGAACACCGGCCACCAGCCCACCGACACGAAATCGACGACGTGCCCCTGCAGCGGACCGGGGGCCCGGAAGATGCGGTCGATCAGATTACCCAGCGCGCCGCCGAGGACGAGCCCGAGACCGAGCGCCCACCACGGCGAACGCAGCGTGCGACCGATCTTGATCACACCGATCACCACACCGATCGCGACCAGCGTCAGCAGCCAGGTCATGCCTGTCGCCATCGAGAACGCGGCGCCGGGATTGCGAATCAGGTTCAAGGTGACGACGTCGCCGACGATCCGGATCGGCTTGCCCGGTTCGACGAACCGAACCACCGCGATCTTGGTGGCCAGGTCCAGTCCGAGGACCACCACGGCGATCGCGATCAGCAGTCGCATCCGCAGCGGTGCAGTGCCGGACACCTCCTTCGGTGCGAACTTCTCGGCTTTCTCCGCTTCACTCACACCGCCATCATCCCTTATCGCGGCGTCGTCGACCGCAGCCCACCCGAGCCGTGGCTAACCTGGTCGGGTGCCAGTGTTCTCGAATCGGTCCGTGCCCTCACCCGTCGCCGCGCGCACCGTGCTCGCCGTCACGGCCCGCACGGGTCTCGTCGCCGCGGCGCTCGCCGCCGCCACCCTCGTCACCGCCTGCGCCGGCACCGACGATTCCGCACCGACCACGACCGCTGCCTCGGCTTCCAACGAGACCACCGTCCCGGTCTCCGCGGTCACCACTCAGGTGCTCGATCCCGGCGCCGAGCCCCGGGAGAGGGTCACGTTCCACCCGAGCACCGACGTCGAGCAACACGTCCTGCTGACGACGACCTCGCAGGTGTACCAGCAGATCGACGACCAGCCGCAGCAGGACTTCTCCACCCCCGAACTCGGCATGCCGCTGACCGCGGTCGTCAGGGGCGGCCAGCACGATCCCGCGCATTCCGTCGATCTGACGCTCGGCACCCTCACCACGCCGGACGCCCGGCTGCAGGACGCGCTGAAGCCGTCGGACGGGTCGAAGGCCGGAATGACGATCACACCGTCCGGTTCGGTGACCGCGCTGCGCATCACCCCCGCGCCCGACTCCAAGGACATCGCCCGCTCGGCCGTCGAGCAGGCGTTCTACCAATCCGTCTACCGCACCGTCGCGTTCCCCGACACCGAGATCGGCGTCGGCGCGGTGTGGACCGTGCAGCAGCAGGTGACCAGCGGTATCGCCCTCAACCAGGTGACCACCGCGACGCTCCGCGAGCGCGACGGCGACCGGCTCACCGTCGACGTCTCGGTCAATCAGACCCCGGTCTCGAAGGTGTGGGACCTGCCCGGCGAGGCCGGCACCCTCAACGTCGACACCTACGTGATGGCAGGCAAGGGCACCTTGGTCTTCGACCTGGACGCGCCGCTGCCGATCGACGGCACCGTCGACGTCGGTGGCGAACAGACCTACAGCGATCCGAACAGCACCACCCGGTTGCGGCAAGCCACCTCGAGCCGGGTCAAGTGGGTCACGCAGTGACCTCGATGCGGGGCGTGGGAGCCGGATCGGTCGCGCTGACCGCGCTCACCCTCACCCTGACCGCCTGTGGCGGCGGCAGCGAGGCCCAACCGACCGCGCTGCCGCCGGTGGTCACCGTCGCCGCTCCCGCCACCCCGAACGCCGGGCCGATCGGCGACCCGAACCGGCTGCAGGCCGCACTGCTCACCACGGCGGAACTTCCCGCCGGATTCGTCGCGCTGCCCGACCCGGTCCGCGACCTCGGTCTGCCGCCCGCGAGCACATCGGCGGGCGCCGACAAGTCGAGCACCACGCCCCAGGCGTGCGCACAGGTGCTGGCCGAGGTGGCCGACCAGTCCCCCGGCTCGCTCGCCCGCGCGGCGGCCCGCTTCGGCGGTCCCGACTTCACCAGCGTCGACACCGACGCGGCCAGCTACGCCGACAACGGTGCGGCGCAGGCCTTCACGCGCATCCAGTCCACGCTGACGCAGTGCACCGCCTACAGCGGGACCGACGCCGACGGCGTGCGGGTCGACTACAACCTCGGCGGCGTCGACCAGCCGACGGTCGGCGACGCCTCGACAGCGGTCCGGCTGACCACCACCAGCGACGGGGTCACGATGACCTCGGACGTGGTGGTCGCGGTCGTCGGCTCGACGGTGCTGCAGGTGGTCGCCTCCGGGCAGCGGCCCGTCGAGCCCGCCGTCCTGACGGGTCTGGCGCGCACCGCGGCCGACCGGATCCGCGGCGCGGCCGTCGCGGGCTGACCCGGAGCGGCGCGCGCCTCCCCATGGAACGCCGAATGCCGGCGCCCCGTACGGGACACCGGCATTCGGTCGAGGTGAACGGACGAGTCCGCTCGGGTGGATCAGGCGCAGGCGGGCGAGGTGAGGTTCGCCAGCTTGACGATGTTGCAGGCGTACTCCTTCGAGAGCACCCACTTGCCGTTCTCGACCACGAAGGTCGCGGTGCCCGGGTTGACCTGGCCGCCGATGTTCATGTTCACGGTGGCGGTGAGGGTGCCGTCGCCGTTGTCGAGGATCGGGTCGACGATCGTGACGGTCGCGTTGGACTGCTTGGCGGCGGCGGCGACCTGGTCGAACAGTCCGGGATCGGCCGCGCCGTCCTGCACCAGGGTGACCTTCTCGGCGACCGGGGTGGCCGGGTCGAGGCCCTTGACCAGCATCGCGTTGAGCTCGGCAGCGGTCGGCACCGGCGGGCTGTCGACGGGCGCGACGGCGGAGGTGGTGGCCTTCTTGGTGGTGGTCGTGGTGGTGCCGCCGTCGTTGGAGCTGCAGGCGCCCAGCGCGAACACGGCGGCCAGGGCGGCACCGGCGACGAGGGTCTTACGGAGCATCAATTGCTTGTCCTTCTCTTCGGATGAACTACTTCTGACGATCTTCCGGGGCGCTCGTATCTGCCCCAGGGCGATTCGGTTGCGCTGCTCGGGTCGCGCGGGCGGTCACGGCGAGAGCCGTCCACCCACGGACGCCTGTCACGATAGTTAACAGGAAGAAGATAAGGGCTTCCTTAATGAAGACTGTCGGCGGGATCGGCGATCGTCAGCGCCGGATCGGACTCCGCGAAGGTCCGGGCCTGGCCCGGCCCCGTCGACCTGGTCTCGAATCGGACGGTCACCACGCCGTGCCCGCAGCCCTGTACCCAGCCGTGACCGAACTCCTCGTGCGCGACGTCGTGGCCCGGACGCCACCGCGAACCGGTCTCCGGTGTCGGTGCCGGTGCGGCGGACTGAACCGAGTGCAGCGCGGGCACTGTGTCGAGAGTCACAGCACCCTCGGTCGCGGCGCCGTGCTCGAGGTCCGGGAACAGCGAACCCTGTGCGGTCGAGGACAATCCGCCCAGCGAGACCCCCACCAGCCGCACCGGTCCCAGCTCGAGCGGGTCGATCACCTGCCGCTGCGCCGTGGCCACCAGTGTCTGCCGGTCCGCGGTCGCGTACGGCAGCGTCGCAGAGCGGGTCACGACGGACATGTCCGCCTTCTTCAGCTTGAGCACCACCGTCCGGGCGGCGCGACCGTCGCGCAGCAGTCGCGCGTGCGCGCTGGCTCCCGTTCGTTCGACGGCCGCCCGCAGCTGGTCCAGCGTCACCAGGTCGGCGGGGAAGGTGGTCTCCGCACTGACCTGTTTGGCGTCCGCGCGCTCGGCTACCGGACGGTCGTCGATGCCGCGGGCGAGCCGGTGCAGGCCCGGTCCGACCGTCGCGCCCAGCGCCGAGACGACCTCGGCCTCCGAGGTCGCGGCCAGGCCGCCGATCGTCTCCACGCCCAGGCGACGCAGACGTTCCTCGGCAACCGGGCCGATGCCCCAGAGTTTGCGCACGGGCAGCGCCTCGAACAGCGGGCGCTGCTCGTCGGGCGTCACCACCCGCACCCCGTCCGGCTTGGCCAGCCCCGACGCGATCTTCGCGATCTGCTTTCCGGAGCCCGCGCCGATCGACGCCACCAGGCCGGTCTCGGCGAAGACCAGCGCCCGCAACTCCTCCGCGAAGACGCGGACCGACTCCGCGTCCGCGCCCGCGAGTTCGGCAGGCTCCCCGAACGCCTCGTCCATCGAGAGCATCTCGAGCACCGGCATCCGCGTGCGCAGGGCATCGAACACGGCCTTGCTCAACGTCGAGTACAGGCCGGCGCGTGGCGGCAGGACCACCGCTCCGGCCCCGACCATCCGCCGGGCCTGGTGCATCGGCATCGCGGAGCGCGCGCCGAACGCCCGCGCCTCGTAGCTGGCGCCTGCGACCACCCCTCGGCCGCCGAGGCCACCGACCAGAACCGGCCGTCCCCGCAGTGTCGGCCGGGTCAGCTGCTCGACGGACGCGAAGAACGCATCCATGTCGAGGTGCAGTACCCATCGACGGGACGTGGCTGGTCGGGTCATCCAGGCGTGGGCTTCTTCTCGGGGCTCGGCTTCTTCGGCTTCTTCGGCTTCGGCGCGGGCAGGACGTCCGCGGTCCGCTGGACGAACGCGTGCAGCCAGTCGACGTCGGCGAGCCGCGCCTCCGGAACGGCGAAGTGGTCCTTCGCGCCCGGATACGGCGGCGCCAGCGCCTCGGGGCCGAGGTACTCCTCGGCCACCTCGCTCGGCTTCACGAACACGGTGTCGTTGCAGATCATCGCGACCATCTTCTCGTCGCAGTACAACCCGTACTCGCCGAACATCGCCCGGGCGCGTACGTCCAGGGGCTCGAGCTGCCCCAGGACGTACGCGACCGTCTCACTGTTCGTGCTCATGGCAGCAACCTACGCCGCCGCACCGACAGTTCGGCTCGGATCAGGCCTTCGCCAGGCTCGCCCGCACGCCCTCGCCGAGATCGACGGCACCGGCGCCCGCGGCGCCCAACTCCAGTGAGGTCGCAAGGATCTCGCCGGCGATCAGGTCGCGGTGCCGCTGGGCCCAGTCGAGCCGCTCGGCGGGCACCTCGAGCGTCACCGTGATCCGGTCCGAGACGTCCAGGCCGGCGGCCCGGCGGGCGTCCTGCAGTTCCCGGATCCGGTCCTTGGCCCAACCCTCGGCCTCGAGCTCCTCGGTGACCACCGAATCGAGCACCACCAGGCCCGCATTGGCGGGCAGCGCGGCGGTGGACTCCGGCTCGGCGGCGACGAGGCGCTGGGTGTACTCCTCCGGCAGCAGCGCGATGCCCGCCGCAGGAGCGGAGCCCGCGGAGCGCCCCGGGTACACCATGACCACACCGTCGACCTCGGACCAGTCGCCGGCCTTGACCGCCTTGATCACGGTCTGCACGTTCTTGCCCAGGCGCGGGCCCGCGGCGCGGGCGTTGACCACGAGCTCGAAGCGGCCGTGCACGTCGACGTCGTCGGTGAGGTCCACCTTCCGGACGTTGACCTCGTCGGCGATGATGTCCAGGAACGGACGCAGCCGCTCGGCGCCGGGCGCCGCGACGGTGACCTCCGGCAGGGGCAGCCGGACCCGCAGGTTCTGCGCCTTGCGCAGGCCGAGGACCGCCCCGCAGACCGAGCGAACCTCGTCCATCGACTCGACCAACTCGGCGTCGGCCGGCAAAGCGGACTCGCCGACCCAGTCGGTCAGATGGACGGACCGGCCACCGGTCAGCCCGCGCCAGATCACCTCGGTGGCCAACGGCAGCAGCGGCGCCGCGAGCCGGCAGACGACCTCGAGCACCGTGTGCAGCGTGTCGATGGCGTCGCGGTCCTCGTCCCAGAAGCGCGAACGCGACCGGCGCACATACCAGTTGGTGAGCGCGTCGCAGAAGGTGCGGAGCTCGTCGCAGGCGCCCGCGATGTCGTTGACGTCGAGCGCGCCGGTGATCGCGTCCCGCGTCGAAGCGAGCTTGGCCAGGATGTAGCGGTCCAGCACGTTCGGCGAGTCGGTGCGCCACTCGCCCGGCTTCGAGGCGTAGAGCTGCAGGAAGCTCCACGCGTTCCACAAGGGCAGCAGCGCCTGGCGGACGCCCTCGCGGATGCCCTGTTCGGTGACGACCAGGTTGCCGCCCCGCAGGATCGGCGAGGACATCAGGAACCACCGCATGGCGTCCGACCCGTCGCGGTCGAACACCTCCTTCACATCCGGGTAGTTGCCCTTCGACTTGCTCATCTTCAGACCGTCGTCGCCGAGCACGATGCCATGCGCGGCAACGGTTTTGAACGCCGGACGGTCGAACAAGGCGGTCGCGAGCACGTGCAGGGTGTAGAACCAGCCGCGGGTCTGGCCGTTGTACTCGACGATGAAGTCACCGGGGTTGTGGGTCTGAAACCACTCCCGGTTCTCGAACGGGAAGTGCACCTGGGCGTACGGCATCGACCCGGACTCGAACCAGCAGTCCAGCACCTCGGGCACCCGACGCATCGTCGAGCGGCCGGTCGGGTCGTCCGGGTTGGGGCGGGTCAACTCGTCGATCATCGGCCGGTGCAGGTCCGTCGGGCGCACCCCGAAGTCCGCCTCGAGCTGGTCCAGCGAGCCGTACACGTCGACGCGCGGGTACGCCGGGTCGTCCGAGACCCAGACGGGGATCGGGCTGCCCCAGTATCGGTTTCGGCTGATGTTCCAGTCGCGTGCACCCTCGAGCCACTTGCCGAACTGGCCGTCCTTGATGTGCTCGGGCACCCAGGTGATCTCCTGGTTCAGCTCGACCATCCGGTCACGGAACTTGGTCACCGCGACGAACCAGGACGGCACCGCCATGTAGATCAGCGGCTGGCCGCTGCGCCAGCTGTGCGGGTACGAGTGCTCGATCGTCTCGTGCCGCAACAGCTTTCCGGCTGCCTTGAGGTCCTTGATGATGACCGGGTTCGCGTCGAAGACCTGCATGCCCTCGTACGGCGGCACCATCGAGGTGAACTTGCCGCCGGGATCGAGCGGCTGGACGATCTCGATGCCGTTCGCCGTCGCGACGTCCATGTCCTCCTCACCGAAAGCCGGTGCGAGGTGAACGATTCCGGTGCCGGATTCGGTGGTCACGTAGTCCGCTGCCAGCACACGGTGCGCCTCGGCGTGGCCCTTGTCGGGGCCGTGGAAGAAGTCGAACGGCGGCGTGTAGGTGAGGCCGACGAGCTCGGCACCCTTGAACTCGCCCAGCACCTCCGGGGATTCACCCAGTTCGCGCGCGTAGTGACCGACGCGTGCCGCGCCGAGCACGTAGCGCTTGCCGTCCTCGCCGGCGACCAGCACGTAGTCGACCTCGGGGTGCACCGCGATCGCCAGGTTGGACGGCAGCGTCCACGGCGTGGTGGTCCAGATCAGCGCGTTCGCGCCGTCGAGGACAGTGAGGTGCTTCTGGTCGCTCCGCAGGCTCCGCTCCGGCGCCGTCAGCACCATGTCCACGGTGACGGCCGGGTCCTGGCGCATCTTGTAGGCGTCGTCCAGGCGGGTCTCCTGGTTCGACAGCGGGGTCTGCTCGTACCAGGAGTACGGCAGCACCCGGAAGCCCTGGTAGATCAGCCCCTTGTCGTGGAGCTCCTTGAACGCCCACATGACCGACTCCATGAAGTCGAGGTCGAGCGTCTTGTAGTCGTTGTCGAAATCGACCCAGCGCGCCTGCCGGGTGACGTAGTCGCGCCACTCGTCGGTGTAGCGCAGCACGGACTGCTTGCAGTACGCGTTGAACTCGGCCAGTCCCATCGCGTCGATCTGCGACTTGTCCTTGATGCCGAGCTGCTTCTCCGCCTCGAGCTCGGCGGGCAGGCCGTGGCAGTCCCAGCCGAAGCGCCGCTCGACCTTCTTGCCGCGCATGGTCTGGTAGCGCGGGATGAGGTCCTTGACGTAGCCGGTGAGCAGGTGGCCGTAGTGCGGCAGGCCGTTGGCGAAGGGCGGGCCGTCGTAGAAGACGAACTCCTCGGCGTCGGCGCGGTTGGCGACGGACGCACGGAAGGTGTCGTCGGCATCCCACGCCGCGAGCACGCGCTGCTCGAGTTCGGGGAAGTTCACGCCTGCGCTGGACCGGCCACCGGTCAGGTCGACGCGGGGATAGGTCTCGCTCACTGTCGTACTCCTCGTGCCTGGTGTCTCTGGCACGGGGACGACGTGGGCGCCTGTGCGCCTGGCCGCGGTACCACCCCGCTTGCCCGGTCGCTGTCGCGGCCGGACCTCTCGTGCCGGGCTGTGACGGGCCCACCCGTTCGGTTCTACTGAGCGCTCGCGCCGTTCTTCCGAAGGCTCCCCGGTGATGGCCGGATCGTCGCCACGTTCTCCGCCGATTCTAGTCGGCGCCGTCAAACACCCCCACGGGGGCGTGCGCATGCACCGAACGAGAGGTCACGGCGCTTTCTCGACGAAAGCGATCCGCGCACTCCCGTTCGGTGCGTGCGAGTGGTGATCAGGTGGAACTGTGTCGGCGTCGGCGACTGTCCTCGCCGGTCGCCGCACCGCCACGAAGCGATCCGATGAGCAGCAACACGGCACCGATCACACAGACCACGATGCATCCCCAGGCCCACACGACCGAGCCTGTCATCAGAGCGAGTACCAGTAGGGCGAACCCCACCGCCGCCATAGCGAGCGTCAGGACCAGCACGACAATCCCCTGAGGTGGACCGATTCGGGCGCGGGCCTATCGGACCCGGGTCAGTTACTTCCCTTGGCGAAGGACTGGCCGAGGCCCGGCTTGGACTCGCCGCCGAAGGCATCCTGACCGCCGTCAACCGGGACCGCCGAACCGCGCTGCTCGAGCTCCTCGAGCTGCGACTCCAGGTAGGACTTCAGCCGCACCCGGTACTCGCGCTCGAACGTCTTGAGCTGCTCGATCCGACCCTCCAGCACACTGCGCTGCTGGTTGATGGTCGCCATGATCTCGGAGTGCTTCTTCTCCGCGTCGGCCTGCAGCGCGTCCGCCTTCTCCTTCGCCTGACGCAGCTGAGTCTCGGAGCGGGTCTGGGCGTCGGAGAGCAGGGCCTCGGACTTCTGACGGGCGTCGCCGATCATCGCCTCGGAGCGGGTGCGCGCATCGCTCACCAACTGCTCGGAGTTGGTGCGAGCGGTGGTGACGAGCTGCTCGGACTCGGTCTTCGCGTCGCCGGTGAGCCGGTCGGCCATCTCCTGCGCCAGACCCAGGATCTTCGCGGCCTGCAGGTTCGCTTCCTCGGTGCTGCCTGTCCGGGCAACGGGAGCGGCGGCGACGGGGGCCGCGACCGGCGCGACGGGCGCGACCGGCTTCGGCGGCTCGACGACGCGAGCCGGCTCGGGTGCCGCGCCCACAGGGCGGGGGGCCTTCTTCGCATCCGCGAGCTCCTGATCGAGCTCACCCACGCGCTGGCGGAGGTCCGCGTTCTCCTCGATCAGTCGCGACAGCTCCTGCTCGACGAGGTCGAGAAACGCATCTACCTCGTCCTCGTTGTAGCCCCGCTTACCGATAGGCGGCTTGCTGAACGCGACGTTGTGAACATCAGCTGGTGTCAGCGGCATGGAAGGATCCCTTCACGCATCTGTTGGCGGTCTAGCAAACATTCAGTTATAGCGCATCCAGTGCTGCTCCAGGCATTCGCACTGCAACTGGCGTCCATTCTGTCACACCAGACCCGGAGGCTGCGCCACAAGCTGATTCGTGCACGTCATACGGCAAGCCTCTGAACGACTTGCATCAAGATGAACACCACGAAGAGCAAGACCATGATTGAAAGATCCAACCGAACTCCACCGAGCGATACCGATGGAATAAGTCGCCGCAGCAACTTGATCGGAGGATCCGTGACCGTAAATATGGCTTCGAGAATGACGACGACAAAGCCAGTGGGCCGCCATTCCCTTGCAAATGTCCGGATGAACTCGACGATGATTCGTCCGATGATCAGCAACCAGAAAACGAACAGCACGAAGTAGATCACCGCGAACAAGGGCACTCCACCACTCTGCCTGACGCAACGGGCGCAATCAAAACCAGGTGCGGCCGGATGACCCCGACCGCACCTGTGCGAGCCCGCCCCCGGCGAGCTCCGGAGGCCCCGTTACTTCTGATTGTAGAAGCCGTTCTCGGCGATCCGGCGACGCTCCTCGGCCGAGACGTCGATGTCCGCGGGTGAGAGCAGGAACACCTTCGTGGCCACCTTGTCGAACGAGCCACGCAGGGCGAAGGCCAGGCCGGCGGCGAAGTCCACCAGGCGCTTCGCGTCGGCGTTGCTCATCTCGACCAGGTCCATGATGACCGGGGTTCCGTCACGGAATCGCTCACCGATGATGCGCGCCTCGCCGTAGTCGCGGGGACGGAGCGTGGTGATCTTGGACAACGGTCCACCCTCGTCGAAGATCGGGGCGCGCCTGCCCTCGATGCGGGATTCGGTCCGCGCATCGACCGCGAGCGCACCACGCGTGGCGGTGGCGCGCGGCGGCGCACCGACGGACACACCGGGACGTGGGCTGCGGGCCGGGAGCGGCTCCATCCGCCTCGGCACGGGCTGCCGATCGATGTCGTCGAGGCCGCGATCGGAGTAGCCGCTGTCCTCGTAGCCGCCGTCGAGACCGTCCTCGTACCGGCCGCCGCGCGGCGAACGACGCGGCTCCTCGAGGTAGTCGTCTTCGTAATCCTCGAGCGGGACCATGCCGAAGTAAGCCTTGAACTTGTGCAGAGTGCTCATCGATCGACCTTCCTTGGCGTGGCGGCGAATCGGTCGGGACGCCGATCAGTCCGAGGTTATCGGCCGGGAGCCCAACAACGCGGTTCCGACACGCACGCAGGTGGATCCGTGTCGGACGGCACTCTCGAGGTCGCCCGTCATGCCGGCCGACAGCATGGTCGCGTCCGGGTGCTCGAGCAGCAGTGTCCGGTGCAGTTCGGCCAGGGTCGCGAAGGCGGCGTCCGGGTCGGCGCCGAGCGGCGGCACGGCCATCAGCCCGGCGAGTTCGACGCCAGCCGCCGTCGTCGTGTGCCGCGCCAACGCCGGCAACTCGGCGGGCAGCACCCCGCCGCGCTTCGGGTCGGCGTCGAGGCTCACCTGGAGAAGGACTCGCAGCGGCTCGGTCCGGGCGCCGTCCGCGAGGGCCTCGACCGATCCCTTCGACAGCGCGTCGACCAACCGGTCGCTGTCGACCGAGTGGACGGCGTGCGCCCACCGGGCAACCGCGCGGGCCTTGTTCCGCTGCAGGCTGCCGATCATGTGCCACCGGACGTGACCGGTGGCGGAGCCTGCGGAACTGTCGGACCCCGCCAGCAGATCGGCGAGCTCGGCGACCTTCGCCGATGCCTCCTGCTCGCGGGACTCGCCGAACTCGCGACAGCCCAGTGCGTACAGGATTCGGGCATCGGACGCCGGGAAGAACTTCGTCACCGGCAGCAGCTGCACCTCGGCCGGGTCCCGGCCCGCGTCGACGCAGGCCCGCGACAGCCGGTCTCGCACCTCACCGAGGGCATCGGCGATCTGCGCGGTGCGAGCCTCGACCGTGCCGTCAGACACCCTTCACCTCGGGCACGGCCGGCTCCATCCACACCGCGCCCGCGATCCGGCCCGTCGTCCCCGACCGCCGATAGCTGAAGAGGGTGCGGTCCTCGATGGTGCAGCGCGGATCCTCGGCGATCCCGCCGATGCCCGCCTCGAGCAGTTGCCTCCGCAGGCCCGCCCTCAGGTCGAGTCCGGGGGTGCCGCGGACGGTGGTGGTCGCGCTGCCGGGCAGGTGTGCCTCCACGTCCGCCCGCATCGCGACCGGTACCTCGTACTGCCGTCCGCTGGCGGCCGGGCCGAGGAACGCACCGATCCGCTCCACCGCGGCACCCTTCGCGACCATCGCCTCGAGCACCCGCGGCACGATACCGATCCGGGCGCCGACCCGGCCCGCGTGCACGGCGGCGATCACCCCCGCCTGGTCGTCGGAGAGCAGCAGCGGCACGCAGTCGGCCGTCAGCACCACCAACGCGAGGTTCGGTACGTCCGTGACCAGCGCGTCGGTCGCCTCGACCGGCCCGTCGACCGGTCCGTCGACGACGGTGACGTTGCGGCTGTGGATCTGTTCCATCCACACCAGCCGCTCGTACGGCAGCCCGATGCCGGCCGCTAGCCGACGCCGGTTCGCGTCGACCGCCGCCGGATCGTCGCCGACGTGGTCACCGAGGTTGAACGTGTCGTAAGGGGCCGCCGAGACGCCCCCGGCCCGCGAGGTGACAACCCGGCGGACCCGGACGTGGGCGGTCACCGACGCATGAAGTCGGGCACGTCCACCTCGTCCTCGCCGTCCTCGGTCGAGACCGGGACAGCCCGACTCGGAGCACTGACCGGGATGGGCGGCAGGCTCGAGGCACCCGTCTCGCGCGGCTCGCGACGCTCGCGGGCCTCGGCGCTGTGCTGCGGCTCGCGCTGCTGCGGCACGGCTGCGACGGCCTCCTCGGGCGTTCCCGCGGGCGAGCGCCCGATCTCCCCCGCCCGACCGACGCCGATGTTGCCGCGGCCGGCGTTCGGCGCGGGCTCGACCGCCCGGCGGACCGGGGCGCCGCCGTCGAAGCCCGCGGCGATGACGGTGACGCGGACCTCGTCGCCGAGCGAGTCGTCGATCACGGTGCCGAAGATGATGTTGGCGTCGATGTGCGCGGCCTCCTGCACCAGCGAGGCGGCCTCGTTGATCTCGAACAGACCCAGGTCGGATCCGCCCGCGATCGAGAGCAGCACGCCCCGGGCACCTTCCATCGAGGCCTCGAGCAGCGGCGAGTTGATCGCCGACTCGGCCGCCTTGATCGCCCGGCCCTCCCCGCGGGAGGATCCGATGCCCATCAGGGCGCTGCCTGCGCCCGACATGACGCCCTTGACGTCCGCGAAGTCGACGTTGATCAGACCCGGGGTGGTGATCAGGTCGGTGATGCCCTGGACGCCGTTGAGCAGGACCTCGTCAGCGGAGCGGAAGGCGTCCATCAGGCTCACCGCGGCGTCGCCGAGCTGGAGCAGCCGGTCGTTGGGAATGACGATGAGGGTGTCGCAGGACTCGCGCAGCGCCTGGATGCCGCTGTCCGCCTGGCCGCCGCGACGCTTGCCCTCGAAGGAGAAGGGGCGGGTGACGACGCCGACGGTCAGGGCGCCGAGCTTGCGCGCGATGCTGGCGACGACGGGCGCGCCGCCGGTGCCGGTGCCACCGCCCTCACCCGCGGTGACGAAGACCATGTCGGCGCCCTTGAGCACCTCTTCGATCTCGTCCTTGTGGTCCTCGGCGGCCTTGCGGCCGACCTCCGGATCGGCGCCTGCGCCGAGACCGCGGGTCAGTTCACGTCCGACGTCCAGCTTGACGTCGGCGTCGCTCATCAGCAGCGCCTGGGCGTCGGTGTTGACGGCGATGAACTCGACTCCCTTGAGTCCCTGCTCGATCATGCGGTTGACCGCATTTACGCCGCCGCCGCCGATGCCGACGACCTTGATAACGGCGAGGTAGTTGTGCGGGGGCGTCATGGGCTCTCGCCTTCCGTGTGTGTGAATTCCACTGGGTGGTGCTAGCGGTACCGATGTTGCTAGCAGTACTGACGTTACTGGTGGTGCTGAGGTTACTGATGTTGCTGATGCAATCTGCGTGGCGCGTGTGCACATTGCGACCGAGTGCCGGGGAATTCCCTAAACCCTCAACCATAGGTTTACAGTTATGTCAAGTGGCTGACTGAGGCGAAACGCTATGCACGCGGACCACGTTCCGCCAGCAGGCGCGCCGACGGGCGCGGCGATTTGTCGCGGGCGGTCACCGAATCGTCGGCAGGTCCGGACTCGACACGTCGTAAACCTTGCCCGGCTGACTCAGCAACGGCGGGGCAATCGCGGCCTTGCGGGCGGAACTGGCCGCACTCCCCCAGATCAACTGCCGGTCGTCGGTGAGCGACAGTCGAATGTCGTCCAACGAGCCGACCGTCACCTCGGTCACCTGCCCGCGCAGGTCCGGCGGCAGCGAGGTCAGCGCCGCCAGTGCATCGACGGTGCGCGGATCGTCGCGGCTCGGACGGTCGGCCTTCAGCCGCGGCACGCCGGGCGGTGCCGGCTCGATGGCGTACGCCACCCCGGACGCGTCCATCAGGTGGGTTCCCTCCGGGGCGTCGTAGAAGACCGCGGGGGTGCGCTCGACGACGGTCACCCGGAGGGTCGACGGGTAGACCCGTTCGACGCGTGCGTGGTCGACCTTCGCGATCCCGGCCACCCGCTGGGCCGCGGCGCCGGTGTCGATGCGCAACAGTGGCTTTCCGACCGGGATCGCCAGCGCGGCGAGCACCTCGTCGCTCGGGACGCCGACATTGCCGACGACGGCGATCGTGCGGGCGGACAGCACCGGCGTGAACCAGGCCGCGATGCCGACGCCGACGAGAACCACCACCGCGAGGGCGGCGAGCAGGACCGGTTTGCGCCGCGGTCCACGACGGACCTGCGGCCGGCGCCGCGGCCGGCCCTTCTTCTGCCCCGGAGCGGCCTTCGCAGCCGCCGGTCGGGGTCGATCCGAACCGTCGACGGGTTCCTGCCCGACGGGCGCACCCGACTCGTCCGGCACATCCTCGCGCCGCGTCTGGTCCGGCCGTGCCTGCCGCCGGGTTCCGGGACGCGCGGACCGCTCGGCCCCCGCACGGCCCGGCCGACCGGCGCGCTCGGACCGTCCCGGCCGCCGGTCGGCGCTCACGAGGGCTCCCCGGCCCGTCCCGACCCGGCCCGCGACCGCGCCGCCGCCGGCGAGGCGGCCAGCGCTCCGAGGATCTCCTTGCCCAGCATCGTGACGTCGCCTGCCCCCATCGTGATCACGATGTCGCCCGATCGCGCGAGCGAGGCCACCTGACGCGGCGCGACCGACAGGTCCGGCTGGTAGTGCACCGGCCGCGAGACCGCCTGCGCGACAAGCGCTCCGCTCACACCGGGCAGCGGCTCCTCGCGGGCGCCGTAGACGTCGAGCACGACCACCTCGTCCGCGAGGTCGAGCGCGGTGCCGAACTCCTCCGCGAACGCAGCGGTCCGCGAGTACAGGTGTGGCTGGAACACCACGACGACCCGGCCGCCTCCGGTGCGCACCAGCTCGCGTGCGGCGCCGAGCACCGCCCGCACCTCCGTGGGGTGGTGGGCGTAGTCGTCGAACACCCGCACCCCGTTCTCGCGCCCGGTGTACTGGAAGCGGCGGTGCACGCCGCCGAATCCGCCGATGCCCTCGAAGATCTCGTCGACGGGCGCACCCACGTCGCGGGCGGCGAGGATCGCCCCCAGGGCGTTGAGTGCCATGTGCCGGCCCGGGACCGCCAGTCGCAATGTGCGCGAACCGATCTCGCCGGACAGCTGGACCTCCGCCACACCGCCGACGTCGCGGGCCTCCCAGCTGAGCAGTCGGGCACCCAGTTCGACACCACCTCGGGCGGAGCCTCGGGCGATGTCACTGTCGGCCGGTACGTCGCCGCTGCCGTATCCGAGTACCCGGATCGGCAGGTCGCTCGCGACGACCCGCTCGGCCAGCGCCGCGGAACCGGGGTCGTCGAGACAGGCCACCAGCAGCCCGCCGGCCGAAATCCGTGCGGCGAAGTCGTCGAACACCTGGACGTACGCCTCGGTCGTCCCGAAGTAGTCCAGGTGGTCGGCCTCGACATTCGTCACGATCACGACGTTCGGGTCGTACTGCAGCAGCGAGCCGTCGCTCTCGTCGGCCTCCGCGACGAAGACGTCGCCGGAGCCGTGGTGCGCGTTTGTGCCCGCCTCGTTGAGTTCCCCGCCGACCGCGAACGACGGGTCGACCCCGCAGTGCTGCAGCGCGACGACCAGCATGGAGGTGGTCGAAGTCTTGCCGTGGGTACCCGCGACCAGCAGCGTGCGCTGACCGTGCATCAGCGACGCGAGCACTGCGGGACGCAGGATCACCGGGATGCCCCGCGCGGCGGCGGCGACCAGTTCGGGGTTGTCCTTCGGGATCGCGGCGTGCGTGGTGACCACGACCGTCGGTCCGCCGGGCAGCAGGTCGAGGGCGCCGCCGTCGTGCCCGATGCGCACCTGGGCGCCGCGGGCCCGCAAGGCCAGCACCGTGCGGCTCTCCTTGGCGTCGGAACCGGACACCTGCCCGCCCCGCGCCAGCAGGATCCGGGCGATGCCGGACATGCCCGCACCGCCGATGCCGACCATGTGCACGCGTCGCAGGTGCTCCGGCAGATCGGTCTCGTTCATCGCTGTCCCCTCTAGTTCCCCGACGCCCGGGCGACCTCGAGCACGATCGCTGCAACCGCGTCCGCCGCGTCCCGATGACCGGCGCCGGCAGCGGCCGCGCTCATGGCGGCGAGCCGGTCCGGGTCCGTGAGCAACGGAATCACGGTGTCCGCCACGAATTGCGGTGTCAGGTCGGCATCGGCGACCAGCACACCGCCGCCGGCGGCGACCACGGGCCGGGCATTGAGTTCCTGTTCCCCGTTGCCGTGCGGCAGCGGGACGTAGATCGCAGGCAGGCCGACCGCGGACACCTCCGCGACGGTCATGGCCCCCGACCGGCAGACGGTCGCGTCCGCCGCCGCGTACGCCAGGTCCATCCGGGACAGGTACGGCACCGCGACGTAGGGCGCCGCCGGGTTGGTCTGCGGCACGTCGAGGGTGTTCTTGGGGCCGTGCGCATGCAGCACGGAGATCCCTGCTGCGGCAAGTTCTTTCGCGGCACCGGAGATCGCCTCGTTGAGCGAGCGAGCACCCTGCGACCCGCCGGTCACCAGCAGCACCGGGCCGTCGGCCGGCAGTCCGAAGTGTGCGCGGGCCTCCGCGCGCAGCGCGACGCGGTCGAGTCCGGTGATCGAGGCGCGAACCGGGATGCCGACGATCTCGGCCGACTTCGCGACGCCGGAACCGGGCACCGCCGCCAGGACCCGGGCCGCGACCCTCGCACCGATCTTGTTCGCGATGCCGGCGCTGGCGTTGGCCTCGTGCACCACGACCGGAATCGCGCGCCGCCGGCGCAGCACTCCCCGCCCCGCGGCGAGGTACGCGGGCAGCGCCACGTAGCCGCCGAACCCGACGATCACGTCGGCCCCCGTGCTGTCGAGCACCTCACGGGTGCGCCGGACCGAGGCGCGCACCCGGCCGGGCAGGCGCAGCAGGTCCATCGTGGGCTTGCGCGGCAACGGCACCGGCGGAACGAGTTCGAGCGGGTAGCCCCGCTCGGGCACGAGGGTCGTCTCGAGTCCGCGCTCGGTGCCGAGCGCGGTCACCCTGACGGCCGGGTCGATCCGGCGCAGCGCGTCGGCAACGGCCAGCGCGGGCTCGATGTGGCCCGCGGTGCCACCACCTGCGACGACGATCGAAAGTGTTCCTGAGCTGGGTGACGCGACGGGTGGTGTGTCCGATGTGCCGCTCACCTACGAAATCCTCGCTCTCCTGCGCGGTCGTTCGACCGTCGTGTCCGTTCGTCCGATGGTAGTGCCTGCCTGCCGCGCGGATCGCCGCGCCGCGGATCGGCAGGGCGGCCGCGGGCGGGGCCCTGCCGGCGCGGCGGTTCGGCGAGCCTGCGCTGCGCGGCACGTTCCTGAGCGGCCCGCTGCTGTGCGGCGCGCTGCTGGGCCGCCCGCTTCTGGGCCGCCTTGGCCTGTGCGGCCCGACGGGCCGCCTCGGCGCGCTCCGGCGAGTACTGCTCCGGCTTCGGCAGCCGCAGCAGCCTGCCGAAGCGACCGTCCTGGCCGGCGTGCAGCGCCGCCACCGCCTCGGGTTCGTGCCGCGCGGCGTTCGCGATGATGCCGAACATCAACAGCGTGATGGCGGTCGAGGTGCCGCCCGCCGAGACCAGCGGCAGCTGCTGCCCGGTCACCGGCAGCAGGCCGACCACGTACCCGATGTTGATCATGGACTGCGCGAGGATCCAGGTGGTCGCGGTCGCGGTGAGCAGTCGCAGGAAGGGGTCGACCGACCGCATCGCGATACGCAGGCCCGCGAAGACGAACAGCGCGAGCAGGATGATCACCGCGAGGCATCCGAGGAAGCCCAGTTCCTCGCCGATGATCGCGAAGATGAAGTCGTTGTGTGCGTTGGGCAGGTAACTCCACTTGGCGCGAGACTGCCCCAGCCCGCGGCCGAACAGCCCACCGTCGGCCAGCGAGAACTTGGCCTGGCGGCTCTGGTAGTTGGCGCCCTGCGGGTCGTCGCCGGGATTGAGGAAGCCGAACACCCGGGCCGCCCGGTAGTCGGCGGACAGTGCCAGGACGACGGCCGCAACCAGTCCACCCGTCACCGCGATCACGAACAACCGGGTCGGCAGCCCGGCGAACCACAGCAGGGCACCGACCACGATCGCGAACGTGACCGTGGTCGAGTAGTTCGGCTGCAGGATCACCAGGAGCGAGGCCAGTCCGGCGCCCGGCAGCAGCGGGATCAGCAGCTCCTTCGGCGGCGCACCCTGACGTCGGGTCGCCAGCACGTGCGCACCCCAGATCACCAGCGCAACCTTCGCCAGCTCCGACGGCTGGAAGGACACGCCGAAGAACTGGAACCAGCGTTGCGCGCCGCCGGAGGCGGTACCGACACCGGGGATCAGCACCAGCGCCAGCAGCACCACCGACACGACGAACCCCGGCAGGGCGAGCGTGCGCATCACCCGCACCGGCAACCGGAGCGCCACGTAGAACAGCACCGTGCCGAGCGCCGCGAAGATCACCTGCTGGGTGAACAGTCCGTACGCCGACCCGGTGTCGGCGTACGACTCCGGGCTCGACGCCGACAGCACCATCACCAGACCGAGCACGGTGAGCAGGGTGGCAATGGTGACGATCAGATGGAACGAGGCGAGCGGCCGGGCCAGCCAGGCACCGAACCGGGTACGCGGGCCCGCTGGGTTCTTCATCCGGCGCTCTCTGGTCGCTCCGCGGGCTCCGCTCCGGCCGGACCCGGCCCGTCGAGTCGCAGCACGGCGTCGGCGAAGCTGCGACCGCGGTGGCCGTAGTCGGCGAACATGTCGAGCGAGGCCGCCGCAGGCGCGAGCAGCACGGTGTCCCCCGGCCGGGCCATCTCGGCGGCGGACTCGACCGCGCGCGCCATGACGGCGTCGGGCGCATCGGTCGTGGTCACCCGATCATCGTGCCCCTGGTCGACGCGGACCACGGGGACCTGCGGCGCGTGTCGGGCCAGTGCCGCTGCGATCTGCGTCGCATCCCGGCCCAGCAGCACGGCCCCGACCAGTCGGTCCGCGACCTCTGCGACCAGTTCGTCGACGCTCGCGCCCTTGAGCAGTCCGCCGGCCACCCAGACCACGCGCGGGTGCGCCAAGATCGACACCCGCGCAGCATGCGGGTTGGTGGCCTTCGAGTCGTCGACGTAGGTGACGCCGCCGACCTCGGCGACCAGTGCCGCCCGGTGCGGGCCCACCTGGTAGCAGCGCAGGCCCTCGCGGACGGCCTCCGGGGACACCCCGATCGACCTGGCGAGCGCCGCCGCGGCCAGCGCGTCCATCAGTCCGGCCGGTCCCGGAGGGGTGATCTCCTCTGTGCGGGCGAGGGTCTCGTCGGCGGCGAAGGCCCGGTCGACGAGGCGGTCGCCGTCGACGCCGAGTTCGCCTGCCGTCGGGACGCCGAGCCGGAACCCGACGGTGCGCTGTGCGCCGCCACGGTCACCCAGGGATGCCGCGACCGGGTCGTCCAGACCGAGCACGGCCACGTCCCCGGTCAGCGCCTGCGCCTTGGCGTCGATGTAGCCCTGCATGCCGCCGTGCCAGTCCAGGTGGTCCTCGGCGATGTTGAGCACCGCGCCCGCGGCCGGGTGCACCGACGGCGCCCAGTGCAGCTGGAAGCTCGACAGCTCGACGGCCAGCACCTCGTTGCGGGGCGACTCGTCCTCGCCGCTCCCGGCGCGCAGCGCGTCGGTGATCGGCAGGCCGATGTTTCCGCAGGCCACCGACGGGATTGCGGCGGCCCGCACGATCGATTCGAGCATCGAGGTGGTGGTCGTCTTGCCGTTGGTCCCGGTCACCACCAGCCACCGGCGGGCGGGTCCGTAGACCTCGGCGCGGTCGAGTCGCCAGGCGAACTCGACGTCACCCCAGACCGGCACAGTCGCGGCCGCCGCGGCGGCGAGCACCGGGGCGTCGGGCCGCCAGCCCGGGCTGGTGACCACCAGCGCGAAACGGGAGATGTCGGCGATCGCCTGCTCCGGCGTGCACACCTCGACCCCGTGGTCGCTCGCGGCCGCGTCGAGCAGGCTCGCGTCGCCGTCCACGAGGACGACCTCGGCGCCGAGGTCCCGCAGCGGCGCGATCAGGGCCAGCCCGGACACCCGCGCACCGGCGACCAGGACGCCACGCCCGGCGAGACGACTCAGGTCGGCGGGCAGGGACGGCGTCGAATCCTGGAGTGCCACCGGGCTAGTTCCCGACGACGGCGAGGTACTCGCTGTAGAACAGCGCGAGGCCGACCGCCGACGCGATGGCCGCGAGTAGCCAGAACCTGATGATCACCGTGGTTTCCGCCCAGCCACCGAGTTCGAAGTGGTGGTGGAACGGTGCCATCCGGAACACGCGTCTGCGGCTGGAACGGAAGACCGCGACCTGCACGACCACCGACGCCGCTTCGGCGACGAACAGTGCGCCGACGACGACCATCAGCAGCTCGGTGCGGGTGGTGATGGACAGTCCGGCGAGCAGACCTCCGAGCGCGAGCGAGCCGGTGTCGCCCATGAAGATCTTCGCGGGCGCCGCATTCCACCACAGGAAGCCGATGCACGCGCCGGCCGCGGCGGCACAGATCAGCGCGAGGTCGAGCGGGTCGCGCACGTCGTAGCAGCCCTTGCCGGGGTTGGTCTCGCAGGCATTGCGGTACTGCCAGAACGTGATGACGGTGTAGGCGCCGAGCACCAGCGTCATCGACCCGGCGGCGAGGCCGTCGAGGCCGTCGGTCAGGTTCACCGCGTTCGACCACGCGCTGACCAGCAGGTACACGAACAGGATGAACACGACCGAGCCCATGGTGACGGTGGTGATGTCACGCACGTACGACAGGTGCGTGCTGCCCGGCGTCAGACCGGTTGCGCCCCGGAACTGCAGGGCGAGGATGCCGAACAGCACCGCCGCGACGAGCTGGCCGACCAGCTTGGCGGTCTTGTTCAGCCCCAGGTTGCGCTGCTTGCGGATCTTGATGAAGTCGTCGAGGAAACCGACACCGCCGAGCACCGTGGTCAGGCCGAGCACCAGCAGCGTGGAGGCGCGCGGGCCGTCGGCGTCGTACCCGATGCCGACCAGGTGCGAGCCCCAGTAGCCGGCCCAGATGCCCGCGATGATCGCGACGCCGCCCATCGTCGGGGTGCCCCGCTTGGCCTGGTGACTGGCCGGGCCCTCGACTCGGATCTCCTGGCCGAAGCCCTGACGGGAGAACAGCTTGATCAGGACCGGGGTGAGCAGGATGGAGACCGCCAGCGCGATGCCTCCCGCGAAGAGGATCTGTCTCACTGGTTCGCCTCCGAAGTTTCCGTCTGATCTGCCAGCAGTGCGTCGGCCACGGTCCACAGCCCCACCGACTGCGACGCCTTCACGAGCACGATGTCGTCACCGCTCACCTCGGCGCGCAGCACCGCGAGAGCCGCCTCGGCGTCGGGAACGAGCATCGACTCCTCACCCCACGAACCTTCCATGACGGCGCCCTGATGCATGCCGCGCAGGGGCCGGCCGGTGCCGACCACGATCAGCCGCGTCACGTCGAGGCGGACCAGCAGCCGACCGATGGCGTCGTGCTCGATCACCGACTCCGGCCCGAGTTCGGCCATTTCCCCGAGCACGGCCCACGTGCGGCGCGGTGCGCCCCCGCCGGACCGGCTCATGGTCACCAGCGCCTTGAGCGCGGCCCGCATCGAGTCGGGGTTCGCGTTGTAGGAGTCGTTGATCACGGTGACACCGTCGGCACGGGTGCGCACGTCCATCCGCTTGGCCGAGACCGCACGGGCCTGGCCGAGCGCCGCCGCGGCCTGGTCGAGACTCGCGCCGCACTCGAGCGCCACCGCGGCGGCGGCCAGCGCGTTGCCGACCTGGTGCTCGCCGTGCACGGCGAGCCGCACGTCCACCGAACCGTCGACAGTGACGAGCGTGAAACTCGCGCGGGCCTGGTCGTCGAGCCGCACGTCGACCGCGCGCACGTCCGCATTGCCCGACTGCCCGACCAGCACGACGCGTGCCCGGGTGCGGGTGGCCATCGCCGCCACGAGCCGATCGTCCGCGTTGAGCACCGCGACGCCGCCCCGATCGGCGGGCGGAAGCGCTTCGACCAGTTCGCCCTTCGCCTGTGCGATCGCGTCCTGCGAGCCGAACTCGCCGAGGTGCGCGGTGCCGACGTTGAGGACCACGCCGATCCGCGGCGGCACCGACTCCGCGAGCGCGGCGACGTGTCCGATGCCGCGGGCGGACAGCTCGAGCACGAGGTAGTCGGTGCCGGCGTCGGCGCGCAACGCCGTCCACGGGTGGCCCAGTTCGTTGTTGAAGGACCCGGGCGGTGCGACGACCGCCCCGAGCGGGCTCAGCACCGCGGCGAGCAGGTCCTTGGTCGAGGTCTTCCCGGACGAACCGGTGACGCCGACGACGGTGAGGCCGGCGGCCGTCAGTTCGGTGGTGACCGCGGTCGCCAGCTTCGCCAGCGCCGCAAGCACGGCGGCACCGGAACCGTCGGTGTCGTGCTCGAGGGCCATCGCGTTCGTCTCGACGGGCGGCAGCGGCGTCACCACGATCGCGGGCACCCCGACGGGGCGGGCCGCGAGCACCGCGATGGCGCCGGCCGCTACGGCGGACGAAGCGTGCTCGTGCCCGTCGACGCGGGCGCCCGGCAGGGCCAGGAACAGCCCGCCGGGGGTGACCTGGCGGGAGTCGAACTCGACGGTTCCGGTCACGACGGCGTCGGGGTCCGGCACGTCGTGCAGGGTGCCGCCGACGATCTCGGCGATCCGGGCCAGGCTCATGGGGATCACAGCGAAACTCCCCCGTCGCTTCGCTCGCCCGGGAAGCCACCTCCGAGCACGTCGTCGATGGCCGCCGCGAGGACCTCGCGGTCGTCGAATGGGTACTTCACCCCGTTGATCTCCTGCCCGATCTCGTGTCCCTTGCCTGCGACGAGGACGACGTCCCCGGCCGCCGCCCATCGCACCGCGTCGGCGATGGCCGCCGCGCGGTCCGCGAACTCGCGGACCTCGGCCCGCTGGTCCGCAGGCACGCCCAGCGCGCCCGCGCGCACCGACGCCCGGATGGTCGCCGGGTCCTCGGTGCGCGGATTGTCGTCGGTGACCACGACGAGGTCGGCGCCTCGCGCGCTGACCTCGCCCATCATCGGCCTCTTGCCCTGGTCCCGGTCGCCGCCAGCGCCGACGACCACCGCGACACGGCCCCGGGTCTGCCCGCGCAGCGTCGCGATCACGGCCTCGAGCGCGGCAGGCTTGTGGGCGTAGTCCACCACCGCGAGGAAGTCCTGGCCGCGTTCGACGCGCTGCACCCGGCCGGGCACGTCCACCGACCCGATGCCGTCCACGGCCCGGTCCACGTCGACCCCGCAGGCCTCCAGCGTGGCGAGAGCGAGCAGGGCGTTGGCAACGTTGTACCGGCCGGGCAGTCGCAGTCCGACGCGTCGCGCGGAGCCGTCCGGCGCGGTCGCGACGAACTGCTGCGAGCCGTCGTCGGTGGCCTCGATCTCGGCGGCCGTCCAGTCGGCCGGACCGGTCGTCGACACCGTGGTTGCCTGCTCGGCGACCTCGGCCATCCGCCGGCCCCACTCGTCGTCGACGCAGACCACCGCGCGCTGCGCGTGGACGGTCGAGCTCGGCGCGAACAGTCGCGCCTTCGCCGAGAAGTAGTCGTCGAGATCGGTGTGGAAGTCCAGGTGGTCCTGCGAAAGGTTGGTGAAGGCGCCGATCGCGAAGTGGGTGCCGTCGACCCTGCCGAGCGCGAGCGCGTGACTCGACACCTCCATCACCACGGTGTCGATGCCGCGTTCGAGCATCGCCGCGAACAGCGCGTGCAGTTGCGGCGCCTCCGGCGTGGTCAGCGCACTCGGCACCCGGCGACCGTCGATGCGGGTCTCGATCGTGCCGACGAGACCGGCGCGCCGGCCGGCGGCGGTCAGTCCCGCCTCGACGAGGTACGAGGTGGTGGTCTTGCCTGAGGTGCCGGTGATCCCGACGACCTGCAGTCGCTCGGAGGGATTGCCGTAGATCGTCGCGGACACGGTGCCGAGTACCGCCCGCGGATTCGGGTGCACCAGCACCCCGACCGGCCCCTGGACCTGGGCCTTCGCGAGTACGGCCACGCCGGCCTCGTCGGTGAGCACCGCGGTGGCACCCCGCTCGAGGGCGGTGGCGGCGAACTCGGCGCCGTGCGCCCGTGCCCCCGGCAGCGCCGCGAACAGGTCGCCCGGTTCGATGCCCTGGGCCCGCAGTTCCACGCCGGTGACCGTCGAACCCTCGGCCGGCTCCCCGAGCCAGCGGAGGTCGGCACCGATCAGGTCCGCCAGCGCCGCGACCTCGGTGGTCGGCGGGTGCGCCGGTCGCAGGCCACCCGGCCCGTTCGCGTGCTGCGGAGCAGTGGTCCCATGCACGGGCAGGTGACTCCTCTCGAGAATTCGGTTTCGATGGCGGTGCACGCCACGGTCGCAAGCCGACGTGTCAGGTTACCGGCGGACGGTCCCCGACGGGGACTCGGCGTGTGTCAGTCCGCCTGGAGCACCAGGCGGGGGCCCGGATCGGCGGACAGCGGGACCTTGTCCCGCTGCAGCATCCACGACGCGATGCTGTGGAACAGCGGGGCCGCGGACATGCCGCCGGTCCCGTCGGCGCTGCGTTGCGGGGCGTCGAGCATGATGCCGATCACGAAGCGCGGATTGTCGGCGGGCGCGATGCCGGCGAACGTGATCCAGTAATTCGAGTTCGAGTAGCACTTGCAGGCGGGGTCGACCTGCTGCGCGGTGCCGGTCTTGCCGCTCACCTGGTACCCCTCGACGCCCGCCGAGGCGCCGGTGCCCTGCTGGTACCCCATCGGGTCGCGCTGGGTGACCGCGCGGAACATGTTCCGCACGGTGGCCGCGGTCTGCGCGCTCACCACCTGGACAGTGTCCGGTGTCGTCGTCTCCGTGCGGTTGCCGTCGGCGTCGACGGTGGCCCGCACGATCCGTGGCGGAATCCGGACCCCGTCGTTGGCGATCGCCTGGTACATGCCGGTCATCTGCAGCAGGGTCATCGAAAGGCCCTGTCCGATGGGCAGGTTCGCGAAGGTGCCGCCCGACCACTGGTCGCGGCTGGGCACGTCGCCCGCGCTCTCGCCGGGCAACCCGACGTCGGTGCGCTGGCCGAGCCCGAACCGGCCGAGCATGTCGGCGTACCGGTCCTCCCCCACCCGCTGCGCGAGCATCAGGGTCCCGACGTTGGACGACTTCCCGAAGACACCGGTCGTGGTGTACGGCGCGACCCCGTGGGCCCAGGCGTCCTTGACCGACACGCCCGCCATCTGGATCGAGCCCGGAACCTGCAGGACCTCGTCGGGTTTGGTGAGCCCGTACTCGATCGCGGCGGCGGCGGTGACGATCTTGTTCACCGAGCCCGGCTCGAACGGGGTACTGACCGGCAGGTTTCCCATCTCGGCCTTGGGGTTGTTGCCCACGCCGACGGCCGGGTTGAAGGTGTTGTCGTTGGACATCGCCAGCACCTCGCCGGTGTGCGAGTCCAGCACCACCGCGGACGCGTTCTTCGCGCCGGAGAGGTCCTTGGCCTGCTGGACCTGCTGCTGCACGTAGTACTGCAGGTCGGAATCGATGGTCAGCTCGACGCCCGACCCGTTGACGGCAGGCTGCTTGTCGCGCCAGCTGCCCGGGATGACGGCGCCGTCAGAGCCGCGGTCGTAGGTCTGCGAACCGTCGGTGCCCGCCAGGGTCGAGTCCATCGAGTCCTCGAGGCCGAGCAGTCCGTGACCGTTCCAGCCGGTCGCGCCGACCATGTTCGCGGCCAGCGCGCCGCCGGGGTACTCGCGGATGTCCTGACGCTCGAGACCGACCTCCGGGAAGTCGTCGACGATCTTGGCCGCCACGTTCGGGTCGACACTGCGCGCCAGGTACTCGAAGGTCTCCTTGCTCTTCAGCTTGGCGAGCACGTCCTTCTCGGGAGCGCTGTCGCCGAGCTTGTCGTGAATGCCCTTGGCGATGGCGGCGAGCCGATCGTCGACCTTGGCATCCTTGCCCGCCTTCTTCGCCGCCTCCTCGATCTCCTTGCGCACCTTGGGCGGCTGGAAGGTCAGCGCCTTCGCCTCCATGGTGAACGCGATCGGGTTACCGTGCCGGTCGGTGATGGATCCGCGGGTGGCGGGTTCGATCATCGTGGTGGAACGCTGGTTGGCGGCCTCCGCGGACAGCGCTGGCGCCTTGACGCCCATGATCCACATCAGCTGGAGCACCGCGATGCCGAGTACGACGAACATGCCGATCCGGCCCGTGCGGTACCGGAACCGGAAGGACGAGGTGTCCTTGGGTCGGGCGGTACCGCGCTGGGCCGGACGTATGCGGGGTGGAGCAGCGGAGGGACCTCGGGTCACCGCTGACCGCCCGCGCTACCTGCCTGTCCCGAGGTCGTGCGGGGCTGGTTCATGGGAACCAATTGTTCACCCTGCGAGGGCAGTAGCGGCTGATTGGCTGCCAGCGGCGCGCCGGGGCGCGACGCCCCGGTCGTCGGGGCGCCTGCGCGCGCCGTCTGCGCAGGCGAGGCCGGGTTGGCGACCGGGCGACCGGCGTTCGCCTGGGTGTTGCCGGGCTGCTTGTTCAGCGGCGGCACCGGTGCGCCCTGCGCCGGGGTCGGCTTGCCGACGACCTGAACCCCGCCGCGGTCGTCGACGACGAGTCGGGCGACGTCCTTGGCCGGGATCATGCCGAGGTCGGCGGCCTTGCGGGCGAGCTCCGGCGCGGACGTCGCGGTCTGGTAGTCGCGCTCGAGCGCGGCCCGCTGCTCGATCAGGCTCTGGTTGTGTGCCTTCGCCGCGCTGAGCTTGTACGAGTCCTCCGCCGCGCGGGTGGTCAGCAGGAGCGTCACTGCCAGGCCGACGGACAGCAGCCCGATGATGCTGGCGACGAACGGAATCCGCGCCTTGAACGAGCCCCGCTTGACGACCTCCGCCGCGTTGTCGGTCGACGCACGCTGGCTGCGCTTGGCGTAGGCCCGCTGAGCGGCAGTCTTCTTCGCGGACTTGGCGGGGGCGTTCGACCGTGACGGGATGGTCGCGGGCGCGCGGCCGTGCACCTTCGGCCGAACGGTCGACGCACCACTGCGATCACGCACGGGAACTGTCATGCCGTCACCCTCCTCGAAATCCGTTCGGCGCTCCGCAGTCGGACCGGAGCCGACCGGGGGTTGTCCTCGATCTCCTGCGCGCTCGCCCGTTCCGCACCACGGGTGAGCAGTTCGAACTCCGGCCCCATCCCGGGGAGCTCCATCGGAAGTCCCTCCGGGCTACGGGATTTGGTGCGCGGGGTCAGCTCCTGCTTGACCAGACGGTCCTCGAGCGACTGGTACGACATGAACACCACCCGCCCCCCGACCGCGAGGGCGTCCAGCGCGGCGGGGATCGCGGCCCGCAGCGAATCGAGTTCGCCGTTGACCTCCACTCGCAGCGCCTGGAAGGTGCGCTTGGCCGGGTGACCACCGGTGCGGCGGGTCGCGGCGGGGATCGCGGCGTAGAGCACCTCCACCAGCTGCGCGCTGGTGGTGAACGGCTCGATCTGCCTGCGCCGCAACACCTCCGAGGCGATTCGTCCGGCGAACCGCTCCTCGCCGTACGTGCTCAGCACGCGGGCGAGTTCGCCGTGACTGTAGGTGTTGAGGATGTCGGCCGCGGTAAGGCCCTTGGTCGGGTCCATCCGCATGTCGAGCGGCGCGTCCACCGAATAGGCGAAACCGCGGTCCGCCTCGTCCAACTGCATCGACGAGACGCCCAGGTCGAACAGGATGCCGTGCACCGACTCGACCTGATCGAAGCCGGCCAGTTCCAGTGCGTCGACGATGCCGTCATACCTGGTGTGCACCAACGTGACTCGATCACCGAACGGGGCGAGCCGCGCACCGGCGATCTCGAGCGCCGCGGGGTCTCGGTCCAGGCCGATGAGCTGCAGTCCGGGGTAGGTCCGGAGGAAGTGCTCGGAGTGGCCGCCGAGGCCGAGTGTCGCGTCGATCATGACCGCGCCTTCGGCATCGGGCGACTCACGAGTCAGAGCGGGACCGAGAAGTTCGTCGGCGCGGCCGAGCAGGACCGGGATGTGGCCGAACTCGCCGGAGGATGGGGACGGGGTGACCTCGTCGTCCACGATTGCTACCTCCGGGTCTTCGTTCGTGGCTGCGGATGCTGACGATCCTGGGAGGGGAAGTGGGGGCGAATGCCTCGAGGTCCCTGTCCGATGAGCCGGACCTGGCGCTGGGGAAGTGCGTCAGGGTCGGCGTCGGGCAGAGGCCTCGCGGCACTCGCCGAAGCGGTGGGTGCGCTAGAGGATCTCGCTCAGTGGCTCGGATCTTGCTTGGGAATAGCTCTCTTCGTTCTCCTCCGAGTAGGTCTGCCACGCCTGGGCGTCCCAGATCTCGAGGAAGTCGACCGATCCGATCACCACGCACTCCTTGGACAACCCGGCGTAACGCCGGTGGTCCGCGGAGAGGGTGATCCGCCCCTGGGCGTCGGGATGCTGCTCGTCGGCGCCGGCCGCGAGTCCGCGCACGAAGGCCCGGGCCTCCGGGTTGCTCCGCGATGCGGCGGCGGCTCGTCGCGCGAGTGCGGCGAACTCTTCTCGGGGATACACCGCGAGGCTGTGGTCCTGCCCTTTCGTGACCATCAACCCTCCCGCCAGTGCATCGCGAAACTTCGCGGGCAACGTCAGTCGCCCCTTGTCGTCGAGCTTCGGCGTGTAGGTACCGAGAAACACTCTCGACACCTCCCACTGCGTATTCCGAACTTCGATGGATCGAATTTCGAACGCCCTATGCCCTGCGGTTCAACTTCCCAACCGCTGCGCACCACGTTACCCCACTTTGCCCCACTTTCAAGGACAACAGGCGGTGAAGTTCGGCCTGTCGCAGGTGAATCCGCAGTTCACAGCGGTGACGCAAGGTGGGGGAAAAGTTGTGTGGCCTCGGCCACGGCGGCCGGATTCGGCCGCTCACGAGCCCGCAACGCCGTTGAACTCCCAGGTCAGCACAGAGAGCCACGGACACCGACCCCTCAGAGGGGGGAATGTGGGGCGAGGCGGGGGCACACGAGGCATGCCCGGGAACGAGAACGGCGCGGCACCTGTCGGTGCCGCGCCTGTCGAACCGTGGCTGCTCTCGGACCGTCCGAGCGGACGGGGCCGAAGCGAGCTACTCCTGCTCGAACCTTCTCTTGAACCGATCCTCCATGCGCGACGAGAACCCACCGCCGGCCTTACGGCCGCCCGAGGGCTTGCCTGCACCCGATCCCGATGCGGGACCGGACTTCTCGTCTCGCACTGCCGCGTGGCCCTTCTTCGTTCCTCCCATGAGGAACAGGACCCCGGCTCCAAACATCACAAGGAAACCGAGCAGGCTGACGATCAGGAGCGCTTCCGACTTGGCTGCGAGTGGAATGCCCGCGACAAGTAGGACGAGTCCGAGAACGAAGAGAGCCCCCGCCTGCAGCCGTCGTTTGCTCGAGGCGGCTCGCATTCGGCCTCCCCTCACAGAGGAGGCGAACTTGGGGTCTTCGGCGTAGAGAGCGCTCTCGATCTGATCGAGCATCCGCTGCTCGTGCTCGGAGAGTGGCACGGTACCTCCCCCGGCACTGAAATGGTGGCGGCCGCTTCGTTGGGTCGAAACGACCGGTTGCCGCCGATCGCGACTACCTGCCGTCAATGATACGAGTAGGCGCGACGGCGTACCACCTAGTCCAACAACGAGTTGAGTACCAATTTCCCGAACGCCGCAATCGCGCTGCTAGGCAGACCTCCCCGTCACCGATCCGGGAGCCCGATCGAGACGATTCTCACCGCCGAGATGGTCCTCGACGGCGGTGAGGAATCGAGACACCTCGCGAAAGAATCGATCCGCCTCTTCCGCGGTGACAGTTCGGGATATTCCGGCCTCGATCGCCGCTCTCGTGGCGGAGTGACCGGCGAAGAACTCGGCCCAGGACGCGAGCGCCGGTTCCACCTTCGTCAACTGAACCCAGGCGCTGCGCGAGCCCGATCGCGACCGACGACCGGCGAGCGCCGCGCCCGCCCCTCGCAACGCCGCCAGATAGGCGGCCCGGAACCGGTCGGAGGGGTCACGCGCACCGGCCGCCTCGGCGAGCAGCGAGTCCGCCCGATCGAGCAGGTTTACTCGTAGTGCCATCTTCCGCACACCTCCCGCATGCACAGGGGTTGGCCTTAGGCTCGGCAATCCGGAGAAGCCCGCTTCCCTCGCGCTTCGCCGGATTGCCGACATCGAACATCCGTTCGATGTATTCAATATAGCTGCACCCACCGACACGTCGTCAAGAGAGAGGGTGAGTCCGGTCGACACCAATGCCGCCCCACGACTGGTCGAACTGTCGGCACACGACCTCCGCCGCCGCCTCGACGAGGCCCTCGCCATCTATGTCGAGGCAATGGGATATCCCAGGGGCACCGAGTTCCACCGCGCGCCGATGTGGACCGAACACACCTCTCGGCCCGGCTGGCGCGCCGTGGCCGCCCTCGCCCCCGCCGCACCCGGTCAGCGCGAACGGATGGTCGGCATCGCCTACGGCTACCGCGGCGCCGCGCACCAGTGGTGGCATCAGCAGGTCCGGGACGGCATGAGTCGGTCCGGCGCCGACGACCGACGAATCCACGACGTACTCGGCGACTACTTCGAGCTGACCGAACTGCACGTCTCCCCCCGCGCCCAGGGTCACGGCACCGGCGAGGCGATGCTGCTCGCCCTGCTCGCCGACAGGCCCGAGCGCGGCGTACTCCTGTCCACCCCGGAGGTACCCGACGAGGACAACCGCGCCTGGCGGCTCTACCGCCGACTCGGATTCACCGACGTGGTGCGCCATTTCACCTTCACCGGCGACAGCCGGGCGTTCGCCGTGCTCGGCCGCAGCCTGCCCCTCTGAGCGCCGCGGGCTGCCGATGCAGACCCGTCGGAGCACCCCGCTAGCCTGGCCTGATGATCGACGCGGTGGTGGTGGGTTCCGGGCACAATGCGCTGGTCTCGGCGTGCTATCTGGCCCGGGCCGGCTGGTCGGTGGAGGTGCTCGAGCGCGACACCGTGATCGGCGGCGCGGTCTCCACCGTCGAACGCTTCCCCGGGCACCGGGTGGACCGCGGATCCTCGGCGCACATCATGATCCGGCACACCGGGATCGTCGAGGATCTCGAGCTCGCCGACCACGGACTGCGCTACCTGGACTGCGACCCGTGGGCGTTCGCGCCCACCCCGGCCGGGTCCGGACGTCCGGGCATCGTCTTCCACCGCGACCTGGACCGGACGTGCCGGTCCGTCGCGGAGTCCTGCGGCACGGCCGACGCGCACGCCTACCGCCGCTTCGTGGCGGACTGGGGACCTCGGACCGCATCGGTGATGCGGTCGTTCGGCGGGCCGCCGACCGGCGGCCGACTGGTTCGCTCGTTCTGGGGCCTGGACACCGGCGCCGGCGCGGCTGCGCTCTCGCGCGAGTTCCTGTCCTCCGGGGATGCCTTGCTGGACAACTACTTCGACGACGAACGACTCAAGGCGGCCCTGGCCTGGTTCGGCGCCCAGTCCGGGCCCCCGATGTCCGAGCCGGGCACCGCACCGATGGTCGGGTTCGCCGCGCTGATGCACACGCTGCCGCCGGGCCGAGCGGTCGGCGGCAGCGGCGCCCTGACCGCGGCGCTGGCGTCGCGGCTGACCGCCGACGGCGGGACCGTCGCGCTCGGGGACGCCGTCGTCGAGCTACGACGCAGCGGCAACGGCTGGCTGAGCCGCACCGAGTCCGGCCGCGAGGTGCGGTCCCGGGTGGTCGTCGCGGGCTGCCACATCCTGACCACCCTGGACCTGCTCGACCGGGGCGGTCACGACCGCGCCCAGCTCGACGACTGGCGGCGACGGATCCGGGTCGGACCCGGGATCGGGATGGTCGTGCGGCTGGCCACCGATGCGCTGCCCGCCTATCCGAGCGCCCCCGACGACGAGACCGTCACCTCCGGCCTGCAGCTACTGGTGTCCGACCGCGCCCAGCTGCGGCTCGCGCACGGGTCCGCGCTCGCCGGCGAGCTGCCGCCGACCCCCGCCGTGCTCGCGATGAGCTTCAGCGGAATCGACCCCAGCCTGAGCCCGCCCGGCGAACACCAGGTGACGCTGTGGTCGCAGTGGCACCCGTACCAGCTCAGCGGCGACAGGCGATGGGCCGACCTCGCCGAGACCGAGGGCGATCGGGTGGTCGCCGAGATCGAACGACTGGCACCGGGTTTCGCCGGTTCGGTGCGCCACCGCCTGGTCCAGTCCCCCGTCGACATCGAGTCGGAGATGGGCCTGATCGGCGGCAACGTCATGCACGTGGAGATGTCGCTGGACCAGATGTTCATGTGGCGCCCGCTGCCCGAGCTGTCGGGACACCGGGTGCCCGACGCGGCGGGGCTGTACCTGACCGGCGCATCCACCCACCCCGGCGGCGGGGTGTCCGGGGCGAGCGGGCGGAGCGCGGCCTCGGTGGCACTGTCCGACGCCAAGTTCGGACGACTGCGGCGCGCCCTGCGCCGATGACCGGCCGCCTGGTTCCCGCCGCGCTCGCGGCACTGGCGGTCGCCGCGCAGATCGTCTACCCGCTGGTGCACGGGTCCGCGAGAGACGTCGTGACGGTGGTCGTCGTGCTCGCCCTCGCGGCAGCGGCGCTCACCCACGCCTGGTCCACGCGCGGGGTCCGGTGGACCGCGGCACTGCTCGCTGTCACCGCCGGCCTCGGACTGCTGTCGGAGATCGTCGGCACCGCAACCGGTTTCCCGTTCGGCTGCTACGACTACGCCGCGGACAGGCTCGGCCCGGCGGTGGCGGGCGTCCCGTTGGTGGTACCGCTGGCGTGGACGGCGGGCAGCTACCCGGTGTGGTGCGCGGTCACCCACGTCGTCGACCGCAGCCGTCCACTGGCCCGGGCCGCGCTCACCGCGGCCGGGATCGTGGCGTGGGACCTGTATCTGGATCCGCAGATGGTCGCCGACGGCCAGTGGCACTGGTGTTCGTCGCACCCGGCGCCACCGGGCCTCGAACCGATCCCATGGACGAACTACGCGGGCTGGCTGCTCGTCGCCGCCACGATCGCGGCGACCCTGACCTGGCTGGACCGCCGCCGCGCCGGCCCCGAGCCGAGCCCGGCGGCCGATGCGGTTCCCCTCGTTCTGTTCCTGTGGACATGGCTCGGGTCCGCCCTGGCTCATGCGGTGTTCCTGCCCGAATTGGGGTGGTCTGCGGTGTACGGACTGCTCGGCATGGGCGTCGTCGGCGTGCCGCTGCTCGCGCGCCTGAGCCGGGCTGGCACCATGACCAGGTGCTGACGCCCCGAACCAGTGAAGAACGGTCCCGTGCCCGACGCCCCCGCGCCCGGCTGGCCGCGCTGACCGCTCTGCTGCTGCTGGCCGTCCCGCTGCTCAGCGGCTGCCTGCGCGTCCAGGTCTCGATGGGGGTGTCCCCCAACGACCGGGTGTCCGGCCAGATCGTCGCCGCCGCGGTGCCGGCCAACGACAAGGACAAGGGTCCGCAGCTGACCGCGCCGAACTCCCTGGCCAACAAGATCCGGGTGCAGGACTACAAGCAGGACGGCTACGTGGGCAGTCAGGCGTTCTTCAGCGACCTGACCTTCGGTGAGGTTCAGCAGCTCGGGTCGATGTCCGGACAGGTGGGCAGCGCCCTGCAGCTGAACTTCCAGCGCGCGGGCGACGTGGTGGTGCTCGACGGCAAGGCTGATCTCAAGGCCGTGCCCGACGGCAGCGACGTGCAGTTCAGCGTCGCGTTCCCGGCCCGGGTGGCGACCACCAACGGCACCCGCGACGGCGATTCGATCGTGACCTGGAAGCTGACGCCGGGCGAGACCAACACCATGCGCGCGGAGGTGCGCTACGCCGACCCGAACACCCGCGGTTTCGCCGGCTGGGCGGGCATCGTCACCGGCGTGGGGCTCGGCGTCGCGGTGATCGTCGGCGCCATGGCCTACCTCGCCCGCGATCGCTCGCCGCGATTCGTGCGCACCGGCGGCGCGGGCAAGGACAAGCAGCACGTGTGAGCCGGCCGCTGCGGGTCCTGGTTCGCGCCGGAACCGCGTTGTCCGCGGCCGGTGCGGTCGTCGCGACGGTCAACGCCAGTACCGTGCCGCGGCTGGGCGGCCGGGCCGCAACGACCGAACCGGTCACGGTCTGCATCCCCGCCCGTGACGAGGCCGACACCGCACCCCGGCTGATCGCCGATCTGCGCGCCCAACGCGGCGTCGCCGACCTCCGCGTGCTGGTCCTCGACGACGACTCCACCGACGGCACCGGCGCAGCCGTGCGGGACGCGATCGACGGCGACCCCCGCTTCGTGCTGCACCGCCGCGACGGGGATCCGCCGCCCGGATGGGTCGGCAAACCCGCCGCCTGCGCCCGGCTCGCCGAGCTGTCCGCGGACCGTTCCGGTGTGCTGGTGTTCCTCGACGCCGACGTGCGACTGGCCCCGGACGCGCTCGCCGCGTCCGTCGACGAGTTGCGAACCTCGGGGGCGGACCTGTTGTGCCCCTGGCCCTTCCAGACGGCCGTCACCGCGGCCGAGCGGGCGCTGCAACCACTGCTGTGCTGGTCGTGGTTCGCGACCGCGCCGGTGCCCGTCGCCAATCGCAGCACCCGACCGTCGATGGCCGTCGCCTGCGGGCAGTTCCTGGTGTTCGACGCGCGCGCGTACCGAGCCGTCGGCGGCCACCACGCGGTGGCGGACAGCGTGGTCGAAGACCTCGAGCTGGCCCGGGTCCTGCGGCGGTCGGGCCGGCGGACAGTGGTCGCCGCGGCGGGCGGTCTGGCGCGCTGCCGGATGTACGACGGGCCGGCGCAGGCACGGGCCGGCCACGGCCGGTGGCTGTGGACCGCGTTCGGATCACCCGCCGGCGCGAGCGCGGTGCTCGCCGCGGCACTGACCGCGTACCTCGTCCCTCCCCTGGCGGCGGCGTTCGGTCGCGGCAGCGTCCGCCGCTGGGGGCTGGCAGGGTACGGGTGCGCGGTGGCCTCCCGGCTGCTCGCGCGGCGCACGGAGTCCGGCGGCACGTTGACCGCCCGCGACGGCGTGGACGCCCTCGCGCACCCGCTGTCGGTGATCGGACTGGTCGCGCTGACCGTCGACTCGCACCTGCGACACCGCCGGGGCGGGCACAGCTGGAAGGACCGGCGCCTGGCCGGTTCGGACGCCTAGGTCACCGTCGCGGCCATGCCGAGGTTCGTGAGCACCTCGCTGGTCGCGCGGGCGAAGTTGAGCGTGATGAAGTGCAGGCAGGGGGCACCCTCCGCGATCAGCCGCTCGCTCATCTCGGTGGCCACCTCGATGCCGATCTCACGGACCGCGGCGCGGTTCTCCTCCGGTCCCGTGCCTGCGGCCCGGGTGAGCCGCTCCTCCAGGACCGGCGGCAGCTTCGAGCCCGACAGCTCGAGGCTGCGGCGCGCCGAGCGCAGCGAGGTGATGGGCATGATCTCCGGAATGATCGGTTTCTCGCCCTGCTCGCGGTCGCAGGCGGACACCCGGTCGCGAAGCCGCAGATAGTCGTCCACGTCGAAGAACATCTGGGTGATCGAGTATTCCGCCCCGGCGCGCAGCTTCGACACCAGATACTTCGTGTCGTGGTCGAGGTCGGGGGCGCGGTAGTGCCCCTCGGGGAACGACGCGACCCCGACGTGGAAGTCGCCCATGTCACGAACGAGCCGGACGAGCTCCTCGGCGTACTCGACGCCGTCGGGATGCTTGACCCACTCGCCGAGCGGGTCGCCGGGCGGGTCGCCGCGCAGCACCAAGATGTTGCTGATGCCGCGGTCCGCGTAGGCACCGCACATCGAGCGCAGCTCGTCGAGGCTGTGGCCGACCGCGGTCAGGTGCGCGACCGGCAGCAGCGTGGTGTCCTCGGCGAGCTGTCCGGTCACCCGGACGGTGCGGTCGCGGGTCGAGCCGCCCGCCCCGTACGTCATGGAGACGAAAGCGGGACCGAGCCGCTCGAACTCTCGGACCGCGCGCCACAAACGCGCCTCGGCGTCCGCGTCGCGCGGCGGCGAGAACTCCACGGAGAAGGGGATCCGGCTGCCCGACGACGAGCGGATCCGGTCCACGATCGAGGGGGTACTGGTCACCCAGCCGTCGCTGGACCGCCCCCTGACGGCATCAAATGTCACCGGTCAATCATAGTGGCGGCCGTCCGGACCCTTCCCCGGCGACCACTAGGGTGTCGGTCATGAGTACCCCTCCCGACCCGATGACCTCGGTACCCCCGGCCGTCGAGTCGGCTCTGCGTGAGTTCTTCGCCAGTCGCCGCGGCCTCACCGACGCCGTCGGCGGGACGTTCACCGACGCGGTCGCCGCGCTCGAGTCCTTCGTCCTGCGCGGCGGCAAGCGGGTGCGGCCGGCGTTCGCCTGGACCGGCTGGCTCGGTGCGGGCGGCGACGCCGCCGGCCCGGACGCCGACGCGGTGCTGCGGGCCTGCTCGGCTCTGGAACTGGTGCAGGCCTGCGCCCTGGTGCACGACGACATCATCGACTCCTCCGGCACCCGGCGCGGGTTCCCGACATTGCACGTCGAGTTCGCGGATCGGCATCGCACCGGCCTGTGGTCGGGCGAACCGGCGAAGTTCGGCGAGTCGATCGCGATCCTGCTCGGCGACCTGGCGCTGGCCTGGGCGGACGACATGATCCGCGAGTCCGGGGTTGACGCGGCCGCGCAGCGACGGCTCGGGCCGGTGTGGTCGGCGATGCGGACCGAGGTCCTGGGCGGGCAGTACCTGGACGTGAGCACCGAGGTCACCGCCGACGAGTCGGTGGCGGCGGCCCTGCGCATCAACCGGTACAAGACGGCGGCCTACACCATCGAGCGGCCGCTGCACCTGGGCGCGGCGCTGGCCGGCGCCGACGACGACCTGATCGCCGCGTACCGCGAGTTCGGCACCGACATCGGCATCGCCTTCCAGCTGCGCGACGACCTGCTCGGCGTGTTCGGCGATCCCGAGGTCACCGGCAAGCCTTCGGGCGACGACCTGCGCGAGGGCAAGCGGACCGTGCTGTTCGCCGAGGCGCTGCTGCGTGCCGACGCGAGCGATCGCGGCACCGCGGACGTGCTGCGCCGCAGCATCGGCACCGACCTCTCCGACGAGCAGGTGCACCGGCTCCGCGAGGTCATCACCGACCTGGGCGCCGTCGACGCGGTGGAGCGTCGCATCGACGAGTTGACCACGACGGGCCTGCGCGCACTGGAGGCCTCGTCCGCGACCGCGGAGGCCACGTCCAGTCTGCGGTCGATGGCGATGGCCGTCGCCCGACGCGACGCCTGATGACGCGGGTCGTTCCCGGCCGCACCGACCGGGTGGTGGTCGTCGGGGCCGGGCTGTCCGGGCTCGCGGCGGCGCTGCACCTGCGCGGTTCCGGCCGGGAGGTGACCCTCCTCGAGCGCGACGACACGGTCGGCGGCCGGGTCGGCATGCGCTCCGGACCCGGATACGAGATCGACAGCGGTGCAACCGTTCTGACGATGCCCGAACTGGTAACCGAGGCCCTGGCAGCGGTCGGCGCAGACTTCGGCACCGTCGACCCACCGCTGCGACTGCGGCCCCTCACCCCCGCCTACCACGCGCGGTTCGCCGACGGCACCGCCCTCGAGGTCCACTCCGACCCCGACGCGATGGCGGCGGAGGTCGCGCGGGTGTTCGGGCCCGCGGAGGCGACGCGGTACCGCGGGCTGCGGGACTGGCTCGCGCGTCTGTACGCCGCCGAGTTCGACCGCTTCATCGACGCGAACTTCGACTCCGCGCTGGACCTGGTCAACTCTCGACTCGCATGGGCCGACGTCACCACCCTGGTCCGGATCGGCGGGTTCGGCCGGCTGGGACCGAAGGTCGCGCGGCTCGTCCGGGACCCTCGGCTGCAGCGGGTGTTCACCTTCCAGTCGCTGTACGCCGGCACCAGTCCCGCGAAGGCGCTCGGCATCTACGGCGTGATCGCCCACATGGACACCTCGATGGGCGTCTACTTCCCCGACGGCGGGATGCGCACCATCGCGCAGGCGATGGCGAACGCGTTCACAGGCGCGGGCGGAGTGCTCCAACTGGGCACCGAGGTCACCCGCATCGAGTACGAAGGCGACCGCGCCCGGCGAGTGCTCACCGCCGACGGGTCGAGCGTCGAGAGCGACGCCGTGGTGCTCACCGCCGACCTCGGCGGCGCGCAGGCGCTGCTGCCCTCGCGCATTCGGCCCCGCAGGCCGGTGCGGCACTCCCCGTCCGCGGTGGTCGCGCACGGCACGATCCCCGTCGAGGTGACGCGGCGGTGGGCCGGAAGCGGTCACCACACCATCGACTTCGGTGCCGAGTGGGAGCGCACGTTCACCGAGATCACCGCGCGGCGCGGTCGCGGCCGGCTGATGAGCGACCCGTCGCTGCTGCTGACCCGGCCGGCGTGCACCGACGAGAGCCTGCTGCTGACCCGCGACGGGCAGTCGCACGAACCGCTGTCGATACTCGCGCCGTGCCCCAACCTCGAGAGCGCGCCGCTGGACTGGCCGGCCCTCGGCGGACCGTACGTCCGCGAGCTGCTCGCCGAACTCGAGGGCCGTGGCTACACCGGCATCGCGAAGCACTTCCGGGTCGATCTCGTCGACACGCCGCAGACGTGGGCGGACCTCGGCATGTCCGCGGGCACCCCCTTCGCGGCCGCGCACACCTTCGCGCAGACCGGACCTTTCCGGCGCGGCAACCTCGATACGGGAGCCTCGAACGTGGTGCTGGCAGGCTGCGGCACCACGCCCGGAGTCGGGGTGCCGACCGTTCTCGTCTCGGGCAAGCTGGCCGCACAACGGATCATCGGCGCTCGCCCGGGTGTCGCCCGGGCGAACCGCAGGTGAACTGCGCGAACACGCACCCGACAGGCGTCGCTGATCACGTCGTTTCCCAGGCCCGGCCGCGGAGCTACTAAACTGGCCCACCGTCCACACCTGCCACCGCCGTCCCGCACGACCGCGGTGGCCACGCCGCGCAACCTTGGGGGAAGATCCGCACAGATGACGTCCCCCACTCCCGCTGTCGACGGACGCACCGACGGTGACGCCCCCGCCGCCGCCGGCGGCCGCTCGCGCGCGGTCGCGGACTTCCTGCGCTGCGATGCCGGGCACGCCGCCGTCACCGGGTTCCTTGGCGCGGTGATGATCACCTTCGGCGGGTTCGGGTCCGGTGCGGTACGGCGACAGGATCCCCTGCTCGAGGCCCTGCACCTGTCGTGGCTGCGGTTCGGTCACGGTCTCGTCCTCTCGACCGCGATCGTCTGGATCGGTGTGCTGCTCATGATCGCGGCGTGGGTGCGGCTCGGCCGCGCCACGCTCGCCGACGACGTCAGTGTCGGCGAGCTGCGCTGGATCGTCCCGGCCTGGACCGCACCGCTGCTGCTCGCGGTGCCGATGTTCAGCCGCGACGCCTTCTCGTACCTGGCCCAGGGCGCGCTGCTGCGCGACGGCTTCGACCCGTACGCGGTCGGCCCCGTCGCGAATCCCGGAGTACTGCTCGACAACGTCAGCAACGTGTGGACCACCACCACCGCGCCCTACGGGCCGGTGTCGCTGCTGCTCGGCCAGGGCATCACCTCGATCACCGGCGACAACGTGATCGCCGGGACGATGCTGCTGCGCCTGACCATGCTGCCCGGCCTCGCCCTGACCATGTGGGCGCTGCCGCGGCTGGCCCGCCAGCTCGGTGGCAACCCCGCGGTGGCGCTGTGGCTGGCGGTGCTCAACCCGCTGATCCTGATCCACCTCATCGGCGGCGTGCACAACGAGATCCTGATGGTCGGCCTGATGGTCGCCGGCATCACACTCGTGCTGGACCGGCACCACGTCGCGGGCATCGCGTTGGTCGCGCTCGGCGTCGCGGTCAAGGCGATGGCCGGGGTGGCGCTGCCGTTCCTGGTCTGGATCTGGATGATCCACGAGCGCGAGCGCGCCGAGGCCTCCTCGGGCGAAGCCTCGGGCGAAGTAGCGCAGCGTCGGGAGCCGGCCGGACCGATCGCGCTGTTCGCGAAGACCGCGGGCGCCGGGCTCGCGGTCTTCGCCGCCGTCTTCGCGGCCGCCTCGCTGATCGCCGGGGTCGGCCTCGGCTGGCTCACCGCACTGTCCGGCTCCGCGAAGATCATCAACTGGCTCTCGCTGCCGACGATCATGGCGCACGTGGTCACCGTCGGGACGTCCTGGTTCACCGGCCTGCGGCTGGGCCCGGTGCTCGAGGTGACCCGCGCGATCTGTGCGGTCGCGATGGTGATCGCACTGGTGGCCGTCTGGTGGCGCTTCCGCAAGACCCCACGACAGGCCGTGCTCGGCATCCTCGTCGCGCTGGTGGTCATCGTGGTGCTCTCCCCCGCCGCGCTGCCCTGGTACTACTCGTGGCCGCTGGCCATCGCCGCCGGATTCGCCATGTCCACCACGACGCTGGTGATCCTGGTCGGGCTGTCGACCTGGCTGATGCTGGTCTTCCAGCCGGACGGCTCGATCGGCCTCTACACCCTGCCCCACGTGCTGCTCGCGACGTTCGCGGCGGTCGTGGCGGCCCGTTCGCTCGTGACCGTGGACCCGCTGCGGATCCGGTCGGTCAGCGGGCATCCCGGGTCCGAGCCCGAAGCGTCCTCGAGCGCGCCCACGCCCGGCCTGGCCGTCGCCCGGGACTGACATGACCGCACTGCACGACGCCGCGCCGGGGGCGGTCCCGGCGGTCGGCGACCTCGCCGACGCCTACCGGTACTGCCGTCGGCTCGCCGCCGAACACGGCAAGAGCTACTACCTGGCCACCCGGCTCCTGCCCGAACGGCGCCGTCCAGCCGTCCACGCCCTGTACGGGTTCGCCCGCACCGTCGACGACCTGGTCGACGTCGAGGCGACCGCCGGTCGCCCGGCCGCGGACTGCCTCGCCGAACTCGACCGGGTGGAGTCCGAACTGCTCGCCGCGGTCGCGGGTGCGCCGCGGCGCGGCACCCGGGCGGCGGTACTGGCCGTCGCAGACACCATCGACCGGTACTCGATCGAACTCGACCACTTCACCGCCTTTCTCTCGTCCATGCGGATGGACCTGCCCGGCGCCCCCGGCTACCGGGCCGTCTACGGCACGATGGACGAGTTGCGCGAGTACATGCACGGGTCGGCGGCCGCCATCGGAATGCAGATGCTGCCCGTCCTCGGCACCGTGACCACGGTCGCGGAAGCCGAGCCCGCCGCCGCGGCGCTGGGCGAGGCGTTCCAGCTCACCAACTTCATCCGCGACGTCGGTGAGGACCTCCGCCGCGGTCGGGTCTACCTGCCCGCCGACGAGCTCTCGGCGTTCGGCGTGGACGCGGACCTGCTGCGCGACTGCCAGCGCACCGGCCGGACGGATCCGCGGGTCGAGCGGGCGCTGGCGCATTTCGTGGCCGTCAACCGCGACTACTACCGGCGCGCCGAGCCCGGGCTGGCGATGCTCGACCGCCGGGTGCGGCCCGGGATGACCGCCGCCTTCGAGCTGTACGCGGCGATCCTCGGCGAGGTCGAGGACGGCGGCTACCGGGTGCTGGACCGGCGGGCGGTGGTGCCCCGGCGCCGGCGGGTCGCGCTCACCGCCCCACGGCTGCTGGGCATGCTCGCGGCGACCGTCCGTTAGTCCGTGGGGTCGGCTTCTAGTCCGTCGAGGCGGCCTCGCCGAGCGCCTGCACGCGGGCACTGACCGACCGGCCGAGTCCCGCGACCTCCGCGTCCATCTCGGGCAGCAGCCTCCGCGCGTTCCTCCGGACGTCGCGTTCGGCGAGCGGGGTCTGCATGAGGGGCTTCAGCCAGCGGGCCGCGCCGACCCAGCCGGGTACGTTGATCCGCTTGGCACGACGCTCGACACCCCGCTCGAAGCGGCGGCCGCAGGCCTCGACGGTCGTCGTCTTGCCCAGCGGGCCCGGCAGCGCGGCGAGCATCTTCCGGAACGCGGGCAGGTCGGCCTTCGCGTCCTGGACCATCGGGGTGTCGATCCACGCCATGTGTGCGGACCCCACGTCGACGCCGAGATGCGCGACCTCGAGCCGCAGCGAGTTCGCGAAGTGTTCCACCCCCGCCTTGGCAGTGCAGTACGCCGTCAGTCCCGGCGCCGCCGCGTACGCCGCAGCCGAGGAGACGACCAGGACGTAGCCCCGACGTTCGACGATCGACGGGAGCGCGGCGCGCACGGTGTGGAAGACACCCAGCACATTGACCTCGATCACGCGCCGGAACGCCGCCGGGTCCACGGCGAGCACGCTGCCGTAGCTGGCGATGCCGGCGTTGGCCATCACGATGTCGATGCCGCCGAACCGCTCGATCCCCTGCGCCACCGCCGCCTCCATGGCGGACAGGTCACGCACGTCCGCAACGACGGGCAGCGCGTGGGGACCGAGTTCGTCGGCGAGCGCCGCCAGGGGTTCGCGGTCCAGGTCCACCAGGACCAGGCGAGCGCCGCGCCGGTGCAGGCGTCTGGCGACCTCTGCGCCCACCCCGCGCGCGCCACCGGTGATGAGGACGACCTTGCCGGACAGACTGGTCATGACTGTCGAGCCTAGATCGCGCGGACGGGTCCCGACCGGGAATCGCCGGGACGGCCGGATCTCAGGAGGCCCCGACCTGGGTCAGGTCGGTACGCCATTGCCTGGGTCAGGTCAGAACGCCATTGCCTGGGCTCGGCGGACCACCTCGCGGGCGGAGTCGGTGTGCAGCACGGCGGCCGGGGTGCCCGGCAGGGTCTCGTCCTCGGTGAACAGCCAGCGCAGGATCTCCTCGTCGCTGTAACCGCCGTCGCGCAGGACCACCAGCAGTCCGGGCAGGAACCGGACCACCTCGCCCTCCTCGACGAAGAAGGCCTCGGGGACGCCGAGCACGCCTGACCGGCGGACCGCGATCAGCGAGCCGTCGCGGAGCATCTGGTGCACGCGCGTGACGGCCACGCCGAGCAGCTTCGCCACGTCGGGCAGCTGCCACAGTTCCACGGAGGGGTCGAGGACGTCGTCGCAATAAGGGATGGCACTCACACCGCTAACGGTATCGGGTGCCGCCGCAGCTCCGCGCCGCTGGCTACCATCGATGCGGACATTGTCGACGGGAAGAGGGGTATGCACGGGTGGGGCCAGGAGATCAGCGACTGATCGGCACACTGCTCGACCGCCGCTATCGGGTGGACTCCCCGATCGCGCGCGGCGGCATGTCGATGGTCTATCGCGGGATGGACCTGCGGTTGGACCGTCCGGTCGCGATCAAGGTGATGGATCCCAAGTTCGCGCAGGACCCGCAGTTCGTCGCCCGTTTCGAGTTCGAGGCGCGGGCGGTGGCTCGGCTCAGCCATCCCGGTCTGGTCGCCGTGTACGACCAGGGGGTCGACGGCGAGCACGCCTTCCTGGTGATGGAGCTGGTCGCCGGCGGCACGCTGCGTGAGCTGCTGCGCGAGCGCGGACCGATGCCGCCGCACGCAGCGGCCGCCGTCACCGGTCCGGTGCTCGACGCGCTGGCCGTCGCGCACCGTGCGGGGCTGGTGCATCGCGACATCAAGCCGGAGAACATCCTGATCTCCGATTCCGGCGAGGTGAAGATCGCCGACTTCGGCCTGGTGCGCGCGGTGGCGGGGTCGAACGCGACCTCGACCAGCGTGATCCTCGGCACCGCGGCGTACCTGTCACCGGAACAGGTGACGAGCGGCAATGCGGACGCCCGCAGCGACGTCTACGCGACCGGCGTGCTGCTGTTCGAAATGCTCACCGGGCGAACGCCTTTCACCGGAGACACCTCGCTGTCCATCGCCTATCAGCGGATCAACGCCGACGTGCCCAGCCCCGGTTCGGTGATTCCCGGGGTGCCCGAGGAGTTCGACCAGCTGGTGCTCGACGCGACGGCCCGCAACCCCGACGAACGCTTCGCCAACGCGGGCGACATGGCCGCGGCACTGCGGTCGGTCGGTCACCTGCTGCAGCTGCCCGCGTACCGAGTGCCGGCCCCGCGCCAGTCGGCGCAGCACCTGAGCGCGGCGATGCAGGTCGCCGGGGCGGTCGAACCGCGTCCCGCGGGACCGACCGCGGCCGATGCCGCGCCCACCGTGGTGACGGCGGCGCCTCCCGCACCCGCAACCGTCGCGCTCGGCCCCCATCCCGCGGTCGAGCACGTGGCGCCCCAGCACACGAAGGTGGTCACCGACGTGACCCGCCGCTCGGACGAGGCTCCCGTCGAGGCGACGAGGGTCCAGCGCCGGGAGGCGGCGCAGTACGAGTACCCGGACTTCGCGGCGCAGCGACAGCGGTCGCGGCGCTCGATGCTCGTATGGCTGACCGTGATCCTGTTGCTCGCGCTGGCGGTCGGGATCGGCGGCTGGTGGATGGGGTCGGGCCGCTACACGGCGGTGCCCGCGGTCAACGGAATGGATCGGGCGACCGCCGCGTCCACGCTGGCGGCGGCGGGACTCGATTCCGAGGTCCGCGGCGAGTACTCGAACACTGCCCCGGTCGACGCCCTGCTCGGCACCGATCCGACCGCCGGTTCGCGGGTGGCCCGAAACGGAACGGTCGCGCTGCTGGTGTCGCAGGGCCGTCCTGCGGTTCCCGCGCTGACGGCCGGCGAGGACCGCGCGCGGGTCGAGCAGGAGCTGAAGGACCGGACGTTCGTGCCGGTCGACGGTGGCGAGGCGTTCAGCACGAAGGCGCCGGTCGGTGCGGTCGCGGCACTCGATCCGGGGCCGGGCACGGTGCTGGACGTGGGCTCGCAGGTGCGGATCGTGCGGAGCAAGGGGTCCCCGCCCGCCCAGATTCCCAACCTGCGCGGCAAGTCGGTCGACGAGGCCCGGGCGGCGCTGGACGGAATCGGCGTGGTGGTCTCCGGCACCGAAGAGGTCTTCGACGCGGGTGTCGACGCAGGCGACGTCGTCGGGACCGATCCGGCCGGCGGAACCACGGTGGGTGCGGGTTCGACGGTGAAGCTGACCGTCTCGAATGCTGTGAAGCTGCCGTCGATGCTAGGGCGCACGGTCGGATCCGCCCGCGAGGAGCTGACCGGACTCGGACTCGAGGTACAGGTCAGGCAGGCGGTGGTGACCGACCGTTCCCTGGTCCTCACGCAGACGCCAGGGGCCGGCGAACGAGTCCGGCCGGGCAGCAAGGTCACGCTGGTGGCCTTGCCCTGAGATCGCGGGGACGGTTGCCAGGATCGCTGTTGCCCGGCGCCGGACCCGGACACTTCGTCTACCCGATGTGGGTTACCGGCAGCTGACCCACGGCCCCGGCTCAGTCCTTCCCGTTGAACACGGCGAAGGCGCCGCCCTGCGGATCGGTCAGCAACGCGAATCGGCCGGTGTCCGGGATGTCGGTACCCGGCACGTGCACCTGGCCACCGAGGGACGTCGCCTTCGCGACCGCGGCGTCGACGTCGTCGACCCCGAAGTACAGCGCCCAGTGCGGCGGCACGTCGTCCGGGAAGTCCACGCCCATCGCCATCATCCCGCCGAAGTCGTTGCCGGCCACCCCGAACTGGGTGTAGCCGTCGCCGGCGTTGACGGTCCAGTCGAAGACCCTCGTGTAGAACGCCTGTGCCGCGGCGGTGTCCCGGGTTCGCAGTTCGATCCAGCACAGCGCGCCGGTCTCGTTCAGGCGTCCCGCACCCGGGAACGCGCGGCCCTCCCAGACCGAGATCACCGCGCCCGTCGGGTCGGCGAGCACCGCGAACCGTCCCAGGTCGAACACGTCCATCGCCTCGACCATCACCGTCCCGCCCGCCTCGGTGGCCGCCCGCACCGTCGCATCGACGTCGGCGACCGCGATCGACGCCGTCCACGCGACCGGCTGTCCCTCCTGGAACAGCGGCGTCACCGCGGCGACGGGATCCTCGTCGAGCAGCATCATCGTGTAGCCGCCGGCCTCGGTGTTCGGTTCGGCCTCCGGCTGCCAGCCGAGCAGTCCGCCGTAGAACGCTCCGGCGGCGTCGGTGTCGGTGGTGCCGAGCTCCGCCCAACAGGGCGCGCCGAGCTGCGTTTCGGTGATCTTCATGGCGATTCCCTCACTCCGGTTGGTGTGTCGAACCGATCACCGCGACGGTAGCGCCGGGCACCGACATGTTCGAGTCCGGCCGAGACGCGAAACGGCCCGCCCCACATCGGGGACGGACCGTGTCGCGTCGACGTCGTTTCGCTCAGCCGCGCAGCATCTCCGCGACGAGGAAGGCCAGTTCGAGCGACTGCTGGGTGTTCAGCCGGGGGTCGCACGCGGTCTCGTACCGGCCCGACAGGTCGAGGTCCGAGATGTCCTGCGCGCCGCCGAGGCACTCGGTGACGTTCTCGCCGGTGAGCTCCACGTGGATGCCGCCCGGATGGGTGCCCAGACCGTTGTGCACCTCGAAGAACCCCTGCACCTCGTCGACGATGCGGTCGAAGTGGCGGGTCTTGTAGCCGGTGGACGCCTCGTGCGTGTTGCCGTGCATGGGGTCGCACTGCCAGATCACCTGGTGACCGGTGGCCTGGACCTTCTCGATGATCGCGGGCAGCAGGTCGCGGACCTTGCCGTTGCCCATCCGCGAGATCAGCGTGAGCCGGCCCGGCTTGTTGGTGGGGTCGAGGCGCTCGACGTACTCGACGGCCATCTCCGGCGTCGTCGTCGGACCGATCTTGAGGCCGATCGGGTTCGAGACCAGCTCGGCGAACGCGATGTGCGCGCCGTCGAGCTGACGGGTGCGATCGCCGATCCACAGGAAGTGAGCCGACAGGTCGTAGAGCTTGGGGTGGTCGTCGTCGTTGTCGAGGCGCAGCATCGCGCGCTCGTAGTCGAGGACCAGCGCCTCGTGGCTGGCGAAGATCTTCGCCTGGTGCAGCGTCGGGTCGGTGACGCCGCACGCACTCATGAACCGGAGGCCGTGGTCGATCTCCTTGGCCAGCGACTCGTAGCGGGCGCCGGCGGGCGAGGACGCGACGAACTCGCGGTTCCAGTCGTGCACCTTGTGCAGGTCCGCCATCCCGGCGCCGGTGAGGGCGCGCACCAGGTTCATCGCGGCGCTGGCGTTGGCGTACGCGCGCACCAGCCGGGACGGGTCGTGCTCACGCACGGCCGCGTCGGCGACCAGCGAGTTCACCATGTCGCCGCGGTACGACTTGAGCCCGAGCGAGTCGACGTCCGCCGACCGCGGCTTGGCGTACTGACCGGCGATGCGGGCGACCTTGACCACCGGCAGGCTCGCGCCGTAGGTCAGCACGACCGCCATCTGCAGCAGCGTGCGGATGTTGCCCTTGATGTGCGGCTCGGTGTTGTCGGCGAAGGTCTCCGCGCAGTCACCGCCCTGCAGCAGGAAGGCCTCGCCGCGGGCCACGTCGGCGAGGTTGGCCTGGAGCTGCTCCACCTCGCTCGCCACGGTGATCGGCGGCACGCTCTCGAGAACGGTGCGCATCGCCGCGGCCTGGTCCTCCGGCCAGGACGGCTGCTGAGCGGCGGGCTTGCTCAGCGCCTCGTCCAGCTTCTGACGCATCGCTGCGGGCAGCGGCGGGAGTTCGGGCAAGCGGTCGATCGGCACGTCGACAGTCCAGTTCACCCGTACAGGATATTCGCAATCCCGATCCGGCGGCGCGATGGGTGCGATTCGGCGGGCCGTGTCCGTCGTTCGACTGTCAGCGAAGCGTGAGCGCAGTGCGGATCGCCTCGAACTTGACCAGGTTGTGGCGGGCGTCGGCGAGCGCGTCGTGGGCGTCACCGGGCGCCGCGGGGAGCGCAGGCGATCCGGAGTCCTCCCAGTACTGCTTGAGCTCGCGGGTGAATCGCGGCATCGACTGCGGCAGCGCGGTCATGTCACCCCACAGCTGACACAGCGCGACGTGGTCGTAGGCGGCGACCCAGGCCCACAGCTCGGGGGTGATGCCCGGCCTCGGGATCAGGAATTTCAGCAGGTCGTTGCGGATCTGTTCACGAGAACGCCACAGCGGCGAGGACGGCTGCGGGAGCTTCGGGAGCACGTTCGCCCGCACCCACTTCCCGGCCCGGTCGGGGTCGAACTCGGTGGAGACGGCGTAGAACTCCCGGCCGTCCTCGGCGGCCACACCGATCGACACCAGGTCGATTGTGCGACCATCCTCGATGAACTCGCAGTCGTAGAAGTAGCGCACGCAGGAACAGTAGTGCGCCCGGCACACTGGTGCTGCGACTGCCCCCGACCCGAAGGATGACTGGTGCAGACTCCCCGTGACGCTGGGACCGACGCTGCCCGCACCGCCGACCCCGGCGCACGCCCTTCGGGCGCGACGGCGCTCGGCGCGCTGGCCCGCCTCGGCGTGCTGGTCGCGGTGGTCGTCGGTGTGGCGTACAACCTGGTGGGCTTCCCTCGACTGCGCGAAGTCGGCAGCTTCTACCGGATCGACCTCGACGTGTACCGGATCGGGGGAACCGCGTTCGCGCACGGCGTGCCGCTGTACGGTCAGCTGCCCGCGACCGCGCTGGGCAATCCGCTGCCGTTCACCTACCCCCCGCTGGCCGCGATCGTGTTCGGTCCGCTGTCCGCGCTGACCCTCGATCAGGCCAGCGTCGCGCTGACGGTGCTGTCGCTGGCCGCACTGCTCGCGACGGTCCTGCTGACGTTGCGCTCCCTCGGTTTCGTCGACCGCACGACGACGTGGTGGACGGCGGGCGCGGTGTTCGCCGGCGCCCTCGTCCTCGAACCGGTCTACTCGACCCTCGACTACGGCCAGATCAATATCGTGCTGATGGCCCTCGTCGTCGCGGACTGCCTGCTGCCGAAGACGCCGTGGCCGCGCGGACTGCTGGTCGGCCTGGTCGCCGCGGTGAAGCTGACGCCCGCCGTGTTCGTGCTGTACTTCCTGCTGCGCAAGGACTTCCGTGCCACCGTGTGGACCGCGATCGGATTCCTCGGCGGCACCGCGATCGGTTTCGCGGTCACGTTCTCGGACTCGAAGCAGTACTGGACCGACACCCTGATCGACTCGAACCGGATCGGCAAGCCCGCCTACCCGGGCAACCAGTCGATCACCGGGATGCTGGCCCGGCTGGGCCTCGACCCGTCGCTGCGGACTCCGGTGTGGGCGCTGTTGTGCCTGCTCGTTCTCGTGGTGACGGTGATCGCGGTGCGGCGCGCGTTCGCGTCCGGGCAACCCGCGCTCGCGCTCACCGCGACGGCCCTGTTCGGCCTGCTGGCCTCGCCGGTGTCGTGGTCACACCACTGGGTGTGGGTGGTGCCCGTCCTGATGATCTTCGGCCACCTGGCGTTCGCGGCGGCGCCGCAGGACGCGTGGCGGAGGGCACTGTGGGCGGGCTGGACGATCGGCAGCGTCGCCCTGCTGGTGATCGCGCCGCACTGGCGTCTGGCCCCGGGCCGCAGCAGCGGGCTGGGTTGGCCGCTGTGGGACCAGTTCCTGGCGTCCTCGTACGTGTGGTGGGGCATCGCGACCCTCGTCCTCATCGCGGCGGTCCGGATCGCACCGGTGCCCGTGGGACGAGAGCGCAGCGTCGACGAGGCGGACCTGACGCCGGTCCCGGTCGGCTGACAGACGGCCGGGGGCGGCCGGGGGTCAGCTGGCCTGGGTGTCGGGAATCCGGTCGGCGCCGCCACCGTCGCCCTGGGTACCGGTGTCGCCGTCGGTGACGGCGGAGACCTCCGGGGCGACCGGACCGGACGCGGCGGGCCGGTTCCGCAGCGTCGCGGCGTAGATGTCGACGTACTCCTGACCCGAGAGCTTCATCAACGTGTACATCACCTCGTCGGTGACGGCCCGCTCGACGAACCGGTTCCCCGCCATACCGTTGAAACGCGAGAAGTCCAGCGGCGCACCGACCTTCACCACGATCTTCGTGGGCCGGGGAAACTTCGAGCCGATCGGGTTCAGCTTGTCGGTGCCGACCATCGCCACCGGGATCACCGGCACACCGGCCTGCAACGCCATCCGCGCCATCCCCGTCTTGCCCTTGTACAGCCGACCGTCCGGCGACCGGGTGCCCTCGGGGTAGATGCCGAGCAGGTTGCCCTCCCCGAGGACCCGCAGACCCGCATTGAGGGCGTCACTGGCCGCGTCGGCACCGGTCCGGTCGATCGGAACCTGCCCGACCGCGGAGAAGAACCACTTCTGGAACCGGCCCTTGAACCCGGTGCCGGTGAAGTACTCGCTCTTGGCGAGGAAGGTGATCATCCGCGGCGACATCAGCGGCAGGTAGAACGAGTCCATCACGGCCTGGTGATTGCTGGCGAGGATCGCCGGACCCTTGGTCGGAAGATGCTCCGCGCCTTCGATGCGCGGCCTGCCGAGGGCGAACAGAATCGGCCCGAGAAGAACGTATTTGAACAGCCAGTACCACATGGCGCCTTCCCGAAGTCAACCGTGCTCACACCGTATTTTCGTGTTCCACGACTGTACCGGGCAGCCCGTTCCGACGACCACACGTGGGACCCACGGTGGTCGTGCTCACAGCCGGACCCGGCCGTCCGGAGCGGGCCGGGCAGTCACGTGAGTGCGACGCGGGCGAGCTCCGCGGCGCCGATCATCGCCGCCGCCTCTCCGAGCTGGGTGCGCCTGATCCGCGCGCGCGGCCGGTGCCCGGCGCCGGTCAGCAGCCGGGTGTAGTGCTCGCGCGCGTCGTCGAGGTACAACCCGGCGGAGCCGGCCACCCCACCCGCGATCACCACCAGGTCGGGGTCGAAGACGTCCCCGACCATCGCCAGCCCGACCCCGAGCCACTGCGCGAAGTCCGCCATCGTGCGCAGCGCCAGCTTGTCGCCGTCCTGCGCCGCCCCCGCCACCCGCCGGCCGGTGAGCGACCCGGGGTCCCGGGCGACCTCCGGGGCGAGGACCGTCGACTCGTCCGGGTTCGCGGCCAGCATCTCGATTGCCGTCTGCACCAATGCCGTTCCGCTGCAATACCGTTCCCAACACCCGCGCTTGCCGCACGCACAGGCCCGACCGTCCGGCACGACCTGCAGGTGACCGAGTTCCGGTGCGACGCCGTGACTGCCGCGGTACAGCACACCGTCGATCAACAGGGCCGCACCGATTCCGGTGCCGATCGCGACCGTCACCACGTTGCCGCCCCCTGACGCCGCACCGAATCGATGCTCCGCCCAGGCCGCCGCGTTCGCGTCGTGTTCGAGGACCACCGGCAGCCCGACCCGGTCGGACAGCTCGCGCGCCACCGACACGTCCGCCCACGGCAGGTGCGGTGCGAACCGCACCCGCGTCCGGTCACGGTTGACGAAGCCGGCGACCGCGAGCCCGACCGCCCCGATCTCGTGCCGGTCCACCAGTTCGCGCACCGTCCGGTCCAGCGCCTCGTCGAGCGGCTTGGCGGACTGCGGGGTCGGCGCCTGCGCGGAGTCGAGCACCTGCCCGTCCGCGTCGACCACCGAGGCCCGGATGCTGGTTCCGCCGACGTCGATCCCGACCGTCAGTGCCGAGGTGCCCGCGCGAGTGCCCATGTCAGGGATTGTCCTCGACCCGCACGGTGATCGGGACGAACGAGCGTGGCCGGCCCGTCGGCGCGTCGCCGCCGCCCGGACCGTCGCCGGGGCCCGGGTGCGACCCGTGCTCGTCGAGCAGGGCCCGGACCAGCGCGAGCAGGGTCGCGGCCTGTGAGGCCAGCAACGTGACCAGGTCGTGCTGCTCGCCCCGCGCCAGCGCCGCCAGCGCGCAGACCGGGCACCAGGTGCAGCCGTAGGGTCCGGGCTCGCCGTCGTCGGGATCCGCCGCGTTCGCGGCCGCCTCCGCCGCCCGGTCCAGCATCGGTTCGAGCCGCTCGAGTGCGAGATGGGTGAGCGCGCGCAACTCCGCGATCAGGTCCGCGTGGTCGCCGCTCACGTCGGCCACACCTCCGGGTCCGGGCGGAAGCGCACCACCAGGTCGCCGCCCTCGAAGCCGGCGCTGTCGGTGACGCACCGCCGCAGCACGGACGCCAGGGTGAGCCGGCGGCGGATGCCCGCGGCACCGATGAGCAGGTCGTCCTCGACCCGGCCGACGGTCAGCGTCGACGGGTCGACCAACGGCAACGGCAGCCGAAGCGCATACAACGACTCCACTCCCGCCCCCGATTCCAGTGCGACTGTCGGACCTGTCACTGCCTCTCCGGCCGGCAACGGCTCGCTCGCACCCGGAAAGAGTGCGTTGGCCAGCGCAGTGAGAGAGGCCAACCCTACCGGCTCACTGCCACAGTCCGATCCGACGAGGACCGGGACGTCGCCGAGCGCGTCGCGCAACCCGTCGACGACCGCTCGCTGATCGGTGCACCGGTCCGCGTACCACCGAAGCACGGGATGCTCGAAGCTGCCGGACGGCTGCGAATCATAGAGTGGCAGAACATTGTTCACGATCACACCGTCGAGGCGCAGCCCGAGCAGCGCCAGCGCGGTCACGGTCCGGCGCGCCTCGGCGGCCGCGACCGCACGCGCGCTGAGCACCAGCCGAACGCCGGTCCTGGTGCCGTCGGTGAGCAGCGCACGAATCGGGGCCGTGGAGTCGACGAGGCGATCCGCGAGCAGCGCGGCGAGCAGTTGCCACTGCGCCGCTCCCGCCCCAGCGGTCACCCGGCGGTGCCGCGGCCAGACCCGCTCGACCGCGTCGGCCACCAGTTCGGGAACGGTCAGCAGGCGCAGCGCGTCCGCGGTCGCCGGGCAGTCCACCAGCACCACGTCCCAGTCCCCGCACTCGGCGAGCCGGGTCACCTCCACGAGACCGGCCAGTTCCTGCGCGCCGGGCAGCCCGGTCAGCTCCTCGGGGTCCGGCAGCGACAGCGGCGACCCGTGCTCGTGGTCGCCGCCGGCCGGGACCATGGCCGAGAGCGCGGCCAGCCGCTGTTCGAGCAGCGCCAGGGTGTCGAGCTCGAGCACCTCGACCCCGTCGGTCACTTCGGTTGCCGTGTCCGCGTCCCCGGGGTGCCGCGGGACGCCGAACACGTCCGAGAGCGAATGTGCCTGGTCGAGCGAGACGACGAGGACCCGCATCCCCTTGCGGGCCAGTGCGATCGCGGTGGCTGCCGCAACGGTCGTCTTCCCGACGCCTCCCTTGCCGACGATCAGCTGCACCCGGGGGTACACGTCGGCGCCCGGCCCGGTCAGCCTTCGACCCTCTTCTTCAATTCCTTGAGCGCGGTGTCGGTGATGGCCTTCTCCGCCTTGCGCTTGAACAGCCCGATCATCGGGATGTTCAGGTCCACCGTCAGCTCGTAGGTCACCACGGTGGAGCCGTCGGGCTGGGGCTCGAGCGTGTACGAACCCGACTGCGCCTTCTGGATCTCGCCGGAGACCAGTTCCCAGGAGACCGAGCGGCCGTCCGCGGCCCAGTCGAACTCGAGCACGTAGGTGTCCTTGACCATGCCCGCGTCGAGCACGAATCGCACCTGCTGCGCGCGCCCGCGCCGGTCGGTCGAGAGCACCTCGACCGACTTCGCCGCGGCCACCCATTCGGGATACGCGTCGTAGTCGGCGATCACGTCCATCACCCGATCGTGCGGTGCGGCGACGGTGATCGACATCTTGGTCTTGTCGGCCATGCGGCGAACGCTTCCTTTCCGACGGCCCGGTTCGCGGGCCGCGTACGTGCGGACTACCCCGTGACAGGGGCGGGCGCCTCGCCCGCGGCCCGGCCCGCCTCGAGGGACTTCTTGGCTTCGAAGGTCATCTCCTTACCCGCGACGCGACGGGTTCGGTTCGCGGCAGCCAGATCCATCGTCGCCAGATCGGCGGGCCCGACTCCGGTCGGCTCGGCATGCAGGAAGTAGTGCACGATCGTCCCGTCCAGGACCGGCTCCAGCCAGACTTCCATCGTCCCGGTCAGCACCCCGCTGACGGTCCAGCGAATCCCCTTGTCTGCGCGGTCTTCCCGCACCGCGACCTGGAGATCCGGCCACCAGCGCCGCCATTTCGACGGGGCGCCGAGCCACTCTGCGACCCGCGCCGGGGCCGCCGCGATGAAGGTCTGGTCCGCGACCTGAATGCTGCTCACCCGATTAGCTTCACATACGCGGGGATGCACGGCGTGGCCCAGGTCGCATCCGCAGGCGTTACAGTGGAACCGAGTAGAAACCTACTCGTCAGTAATCCTCAGTGTCGGAGGTCTTCGTGCGTGAGTTCAGCGTTCCCTCAACATTCACCATCCCCGAGGACGCATCCGCTGTCGACGCGGTCTTCACCCACGCCGCTCAGCGACCCGACCTCGTCGTCTTCAAGCGTCTGGTCGGATCCACCTGGACGCCCGTCACTGCCCGCGACTTCGCGGACCAGGTCACCAAGGTCGCCAAGGGCCTGATCGCACTGGGCGTGCAGCCCGGTGACCGGGTCGCACTGATGTCCGCCACCCGCTACGAGTGGCCGCTGATCGACTTCGCCATCTGGTCCGCGGGCGGCGTCACCGTGCCGGTGTACGAGACCTCCTCCGCCGAGCAGGTCCGCTGGATCCTCGAGGACTCCGCCGCGGTCGCGCTCGTCGTCGAGAACGACGCCCACGTCGCGACCGTCGGCCAGGTCGCCGACGAGTCGCCCGCCCTGCGCAAGGTGCTGCAGATCGAGGGCGGCGACGGCGCGGGCGCGGTCGCGGAGCTCGTGGCGCTCGGAGCCGAGGTCACCGACGAGGAGGTCCGCGCCCGCGCCGACGCCCTCTCCGCCGCCGATCCGGCCACCCTGATCTACACCTCGGGCACCACCGGCCGTCCCAAGGGCTGCCAGCTCACCCACTCGAACCTGATCGCCGAGTCGCGTGGCATCAGCACCTCCGGCTTCGGCGACCTGCTGCGGCCCGGCCGCAGCACCCTGATGTTCCTGCCGTTGGCACACGTGTTGGCCCGCGCCGTCAGCCTCGCGGCGTTCGACGCCGGCGCCACCGTCGGCCACACCGCCGACATCAAGAACCTCGTCGCGACGTTCGGGGTGTTCAAGCCGGACTTCATCCTGTCCGTGCCGCGAGTGTTCGAGAAGGTCTACAACACCGCCCGACAGAAGGCGCACGGCGAGGGCAAGGGCAAGATCTTCGACGCGGCCGCGGAGGTGGCCGTGCAGTGGAGCGAGGCCCAGGACACCGGCGGCGCCGGGCTGGTCCTGAAGGTCAAGCACGCGGTGTTCGACAAGCTGGTCTACGGCAAGCTGCGGGCCGCGCTCGGCGGGCAGTGCCAGCTCGCGATCTCCGGCGGCGCGCCGTTGGGCGCGCGGCTCGGACACTTCTTCCGCGGCATGGGCGTGACCATCTACGAGGGCTACGGCCTGACCGAGACCTCCGCCGCGATCGCGGTGAACACCCCCGGCCACCAGAAGGTCGGCACCGTCGGCAAGCCGTTGGCGGGCAACGCCGTTCGCATCGGTGAGGACGGCGAGATCCTGCTGCGCGGCCCGGTGGTCTTCTCCGAGTACTGGCGCAACGAGGCCGCCAGCAAGGAGGCCGTCGAGGACGGCTGGTTCCACACCGGCGACCTCGGTTCGGTCGACACCGAGGGCTACATCACCATCACCGGCCGCAAGAAGGAGATCATCGTGACCGCCGGCGGCAAGAACGTCGCCCCCGCCGGCCTCGAGGATCACCTGCGGGCGCACCCGCTCATCAGCCAGGCCCTGGTCGTCGGAGACCAGAAGCCGTTCATCGGCGCCCTGATCACCGTCGATCCGGAGGCGTGGCCCGGCTGGAAGGAGCGCAACGGCAAGTCCGCCGGCGCGACCGTCGCCGACCTGGTCGCCGACGTCGACCTGGTCGCCGAGGTGGACGCGGCCATCGCCGACGCCAACAAGCTCGTCTCGCACGCCGAGTCGATCAAGAAGTACCGGATCCTGCCGGTGGACTTCACCGAGGAGACCGGCGAGCTGACGCCGACGCTCAAGCTCAAGCGCAACGTCATCCACCAGAGCTTCGCCAAGGACATCGAGGCCATCTACGCCAAGTAGGCGGCTCCGCCGCCTGTGCGCG
>NZ_JBHZAH010000008.1:26521-86261 GCF_042754225.1 Rhodococcus sp. NPDC059234 | reverse complement strand
TCAACAAAATACTCGAGCAGCCCCGCGGCTAATTAATAATAATCGACGGCGACGCGGCGCAGCAGTCGGGACGGGTCGAGCGAGTCGGCCCGGGTCTCGAACACCCAACCGTCACCGGCGGGCACGAACCGCGCACGCAGCGCGTCGTGACGATCGGTCAGCGCGGCCACGGCCGCGCTCAGCGCGGCCTCGGTGATGCCGTCGGGAAGGGTGAGTGCGATCGCCTGGAAGAACGCGTCGGGGCCGCCGCGGTCGAGCATCGAATGCACGATCGGCGTCAGGGGCACCGCCCCGATGCCGCCGCCGTCAAGCTCCACCAACGCCGCGACGTCCGAAGCCTCTACCGGGACCGCGATCTTCGCGATCTCGGCAATGGTCTTGCGTTCGAACACGTCACGGGCCGAGAAGCGCAGCCCGCGCTCCTTGGCCCGCGCGACCAGCTGAATGGCGATGATGCTGTCCCCGCCGACGGCGAAGAAGGAGTCGTCGACACCCACGCGCGGCGCGCCGAGCAGTTCGGCCACGACCTCCGCGATCGCCTTCTCGGCGGCGGTCACCGGCTCGCGGTACTCCTCCGCTGCCGCACCGAACACCGGGATCGGCAAGGCGCGCCGATCCAGTTTGCCCGCGGTGGTCAGCGGGACTCGGTCGATCACCATCACCACGGACGGCAGCATGTGTCCGGGCAGGAACTCCCCGGCCCGCGCGATCACCGCGGCCGGGTCCACGGCGTGCCCGGTCCGCGGTCGGACGTAGGACACCAGTGCGATCGCGCCGTTGCTGCGCTCGTGCGCGATGGTGACGGCGAAGTCGATTCCGTCCTGTGACGTCAACGCCGCGTCGATCTCACCGAGCTCGATCCGGAATCCGCGGATCTTGACCTGATGGTCGGCCCGGCCCACGAACATCAACTCGTGATCCGGCGTCCACCGGACCTCGTCGCCGGTCCGGTACATGCGCGATCCCGGCTCCTCGAAAGGATTCGCGACGAATCGCTCCGAGGTCAGGCCGCGCCGGTCGTGGTAGCCGCGGGCGAGCGCGGGACCGGCCAGGTACAGCTCGCCGATCGCGCCCACCGGCACCGGGCGCAGGCGGCGGTCGAGCACCAGGGCGCTCGCGCCCTGGATCGGCGCACCGATGGTGATCCGGTCGGCCTTCGACAGCGGCCGCCCGGTCGTGATGACGATCGTCGTCTCGGTCGGCCCGTAGCTGTTGGTGAACCGGCAGACGTCGGCGAAGTTCCCGACCAGATCCGGGGTGCAGACGTCACCGCCGACCACCACCGCGGTCAGGTCGGCGAGCCCGCTCGGGTCGACCGACCCGAGCACGGTCGGCGCGGAGATGATGTGCGTGACCCGTTGCGACCGAAGCAGATCCACGAGATCGTCGCCGCCGTAGACCTCGGGCGGAGCGACGACCATGGTGGCGCCGGCGCTGAAGGCCTGCACCATCTCGAACACGGAGGCATCGAAGCTGGCGGAGGAGAAGCGCAGCACACGGGACGACGAGGTGATGCCCAGCTCGGGGCGCGCGGCGGCCGCGAAGTTGGCCAGTCCGGCGTGGGTGACCACCACGCCCTTCGGCAGACCGGTGGATCCCGAGGTGTAGATGACGTATGCGGGGTTGCCGACGGCGAGGTGCCGGCGGCGGTCCGCATCGGTGACCGGATCCGTTGGCAGACTGGAGAACCGGGCAGCCGTCGCGGCGTCGTCGGTGACCAGCCAGTCGACCGAGGACGGCAGTGCCGCGCGCTGCGCGGCGGTGGTGAGACCGACCAGCACACCGGAGTCGGTGACCATGTGCAACTTGCGGTCGACCGGCAGTTCGGGGTCGATCGGCAGGAAGGCCGCACCGGACTTGGCAACCGCCCACACGGCGACGAGCGCCTCGACCGACCGCGCGAAGGAGAGTGCCACGAAGGACTCCGGTCCGACGCCCCGCTGCACGAGCAGTCGAGCGAGCTGGTTGGACCGGGCATCGAGTTCCCGATAGGTGACCCGCTCGTCGCCGGCGAGGATCGCGATGCCGTCCGGGTTCGCCGCGACGCCGTCGGCGAGCAGGTCGGGCAGCAGTCGCGGGGCGCCCGCTGCCGGTCCGCGCAGCGGCACCAGCTCGGCGCGTTCGTCGTCGTGCAGGACGTCCAGTTCCGACACCGGCGCCGCGCCGTCCGCCCCGGCGAACTGGGTCAGGTACTCGAGGAACCGGGCGTGGTGGCCGTGCAGGTCCTCGCCGGTGTACAGGTTCGGGTTCGCCTCGAAGTCGATGTGCGGCCGACTGCCCGCGACACTCGGATAGATGTTGACCGACAGGTCCTCCACCGGGCCGGTGGTCAGCACCCGCATCCGTCCGAGCGCCGAACCGAGCCGGATCTCGCTGTGGAACATCATGATGTTGATCGCGGGACCGAAGAACCCGCGACTGCCCGCCCCGGACCCCAGTCCGCGGCGGATGTCCTCGTGCCGGAAACGCTGGTGGCGCAGCGCACCGGTCAGTTCCAGCTGGACCTGGGAGACCAGTTCGGAGACCGTCGTCTCGTTGTCGACCTGGACCCGAAGCGGGATCACGTTGGAGACCATGCCGCCGGACCGGCGCATCTGCGCGGTGGTCCGCGCCGACACCGGCAGGCTCAGCGCGACGTCGCTCTCACCGGTGAGCCGAGAGAGGAAGGCCGCTACCGCCGCGATGGCGATGGGGGTGAACGCCGACTCGTGCATCTCGATGGCGGACTCGGTTGCCACCGGCATGGGCCCGCCCGCCACCAGCGAGAAGGCGCCGACCGCCGCCGTGCTCGAGGCGAGGCTGATCGGCTCGGGCAGGTTCTGGGTCCGCTCCGCCCAGTACTCGCGGTCCTTGGCGAACCGGGTGGACTCGCGATAGCGCGCCTCGTCCTCGCAGATCTCGCGGACGGGACTGGCCTTGTGTTCGGCTGCCTGCACGCCCTCGACGGCGGCCGTGTACAGCTCGGCGACGCGGTTCATGTAGGTCATCGCGCCGAACCCGTCGAGCGCGATGTGATGGATCCGGGCGTACCAGTACTGGCGGTCCTCGCCGATCCGCAGCACGGCGGACTCGATCAACCGGTCCGTCAGCAGGTCGATCGGGGCGCTGTACTCGGCGCGCATCCAGTCCTCGGCCGCCTGCGCCGGGTCTGCCTCCGACCGCAGGTCGACGAGCTTCATCTGGTCGTCGAGGGTCTCGTCGACGACCTGGGCCGGCTCACCGTCGTGTTCGACGATGCGCAGCATCCCGGTGCCCAGCTCCCGTGAGGCCCGCGCCCCCGCGGTCCGCAGGGCTTCGACGTCGAGGTCACCGACCACCTCCACACACTGTGCGATCGTGATCGGCACGTCCGGGAGGAGGTGTTGCGCGAACCAGATCCCGCGCTGCGCGGCCGACAGCGGGAAAGCCTCGGCGCTGCTGCCCGTGCTCGCCTGGGGGTGTGCGGGAAGGTGGGCGGACTCACGGACAGAGTCACGTGCAGGAACCACGGGTAGAACCTCTCGAGATTAGTGCTGAGCCCCCAGGAGACTCTCGCAGTTGCGCAAGCGTCCAGCTTACGGGGGCAATGTGTGGTTTTTCGCAGGCGAACAGTCATGGCCAACGGCGAAGACGGGGCACGCGGATCGGCACGTATCCGTGCGCGACAGTACGAGACCTGACGGCGTTCCGGGCGAAAATCGTTCAATTGTCCAGTTCCGGATCGTTCGACTCGAGCATCCGGGCGATCGGCGGATAGTCGCTGGTCACGGTGCCGACATCCGCCGGTCGGCAATCCGTCACCCGATGCCGGAACGGACGGACGCACGCGGCACGGTCGGCGCGGTCCGCCTAGAATCGGAGTCGACCTCGCCCGCCGTCAGTCAGGAGTCAGCCTGTGCCCGTAGCGCCCGATCCCAACCCGTCTTTCGCGGCGTACGCTCATCCGGAGCGGTTGGTGACTGCGGACTGGCTCGGTGGCCACCTCGGCTCCCCCGACATCAAGATCGTCGAGTCGGACGAGGACGTCCTCCTCTACGACGTCGGGCACATCCCCGGGGCGGTGAAGGTCGACTGGCACCTGGACCTCAACGACCCGGTCACCCGCGATTACATCGACGGCGAGGCATTTGCGAAGCTGATGAGCCGCAAGGGCATCCGGCGCGACGACACCGTGGTGATCTACGGCGACAAGAGCAACTGGTGGGCCGCCTACGCGCTGTGGGTGTTCACTCTGTTCGGGCACGAGGACGTCCGGCTGCTCGACGGCGGTCGTGACGCATGGATCGCGGAGAACCGCGAGACCACCCTCGACGTGCCGGAGAACGAGCCGACGGACTATCCGGTCGTGCAGCGGGTCGACGCCCCGATCCGGGCGTTCAAGGACGACGTGCTCGGCCACCTCGGCACCGGACCCCTCATCGACGTGCGCTCCCCGCAGGAGTACACCGGCGAGCGCACCCACATGCCCGACTACCCGGAGGAGGGTGCGCTGCGCGGCGGCCACATTCCCAGCGCGGTGTCCATTCCGTGGGCCAAGGCCGCGGCGCCCGACAGCCGGTTCCGGTCCCGGGCCGAGCTCGAGGGGATCTACGGCGCCTTCGCCCCGACGGACGACGTCGTCGCCTACTGCCGGATCGGCGAGCGGTCGAGCCACACCTGGTTCGTGCTCACCCACCTGCTCGGATACGAGAACGTGCGCAACTACGACGGTTCGTGGACCGAGTGGGGCAACGCGGTGCGGGTGCCGATCGTGCGGGGCGAGGAGCCCGGAGAGGTCCCGGCCACGGTATGAGCCTGCCCGAATCGCTCGCCGAGATCGTCGACGACTTCGCCGCCGTCGGGCCTCAGGAGAAGCTGCAGCTGCTGCTCGAGTTCAGCCGGGAACTTCCCGACCTTCCGCCCGAACTCGAGCAGGCCGCGATGGAGCCCGTGCCGGAGTGCCAGTCGCCACTGTTCCTCGCCGTGGACGCCGGCGACCGGGAGCACGTGCGGCTGCACTTCAGCGCGCCGCCGGAGGCGCCGACCACCCGGGGGTTCGCGTCGATCCTGCATCAGGGTCTCGACGGGCACAGTGCCACCACGATCCTGGACGTGCCCGGCGACTTCTACGCCGCGCTCGGCCTGGCGGACGCGGTCAGTCCGCTGCGCCTGCGCGGGATGTCGGCGATGCTCGCGCGCATCAAATCGCACCTGCGATGAACTACTGGTCAGTAGTGTTTGCGGGGCGGGCGAGCCCCAGAGACCGAATTCGCTAGCCGATTACATTGTGGTGTCGGCCGGTGCCTACACTCCGAAGCAATGCCCGAACACAACGAGCCGGGTCAGACCCCCGGCAGGGGATCCATCAGCGGCTACCCCTTGCGACCAACAGGAGGCTCAGTGCCCAGTCATGCCAGCGCGCACATCACCAAGGTGCTCGTCGCCAACCGCGGCGAGATCGCTGTGCGGGTCATCCGAGCTGCGAAGGATGCCGGATACGGCAGCGTCGCCGTCTACGCCGAGCCCGATGCGGACGCACAGTTCGTCAAGCTCGCGGACGAGGCCTTCGCCCTCGGCGGCCAGACCTCGGCCGAGTCGTACCTGGTCTTCGACAAGATTCTCGACGCCGCGAAGCGCTCCGGCGCCGACGCCATCCACCCCGGCTACGGCTTCCTGTCGGAGAACGCCGACTTCGCACAGGCCGTCATCGACGCCGGGCTGATCTGGATCGGCCCGTCCCCGCAGTCGATCCGCGACCTCGGTGACAAGGTGACCGCCCGGCACATCGCCGAGCGCGCGAAGGCGCCGATGGCCGCGGGCACCAAGGACCCGGTCAAGAACGCCGACGAGGTCGTGGCGTTCGCCAAGGAGTACGGCGTCCCCGTCGCGATCAAGGCCGCCTTCGGTGGCGGCGGCCGCGGCATGAAGGTCGCGCACACCATCGAGGAGATCCCGGAGCTGTTCGAGTCCGCGACCCGTGAGGCCATCGCCGCCTTCGGTCGCGGCGAGTGCTTCGTCGAGCAGTACCTCGACAAGGCCCGCCACGTCGAGGCGCAGGTCATCGCCGACATGCACGGCAACGTCGTCGTCGCCGGCACCCGCGACTGCTCGCTGCAGCGCCGCTTCCAGAAGCTCGTCGAGGAGGCCCCCGCGCCGTTCCTGACCGACGACCAGCGCTCGCGGATCCACAACTCCGCCAAGGCGATCTGCCGCGAGGCAGGCTACTACGGTGCGGGCACCGTCGAGTACCTCGTCCAGGGCGACACCGTCTCCTTCCTCGAGGTCAACACCCGCCTGCAGGTCGAGCACCCCGTCACCGAGGAGACCGCCGGCATCGACCTGGTCCGCCAGCAGTTCCGGATCGCCAACGGCGAGGCCCTCGAGTTCACCGAGGACCCGACCCCGCGCGGCCACTCGTTCGAGTTCCGCATCAACGGCGAGGACGCCGGCCGCGGCTTCCTGCCCGCCCCCGGCCCCATCAGCACCTACCGCGAGCCGTCGGGCCCGGGTGTGCGCGTCGACTCCGGCGTCATCCAGGGTGACGTCATCGGCGGCCAGTTCGACTCCATGCTCGCCAAGCTGATCGTCACCGGCGAGAACCGCGAGCAGGCCCTGCAGCGCGCCGCGCGCGCCCTGGCCGAGTTCGAGGTCGACGGCCTGGCCACGGTCATCCCGTTCCACCGGCACATCGTCGAGAACCCCGCGTTCATCGGCAACGGCGAGTCGTTCGAGGTCTACACCAAGTGGATCGAGAACGAGTGGGAGAACACCATCGAGCCGTACGCGGGTGCGGGTGCCGCGGCCGACGAGGACGAGGCGCTGCCGCGTCAGTCCGTGGTCGTCGAGGTCGGCGGCCGTCGCGTCGAGGTCTCGCTGCCCGGCCAGTTCTCCCTCGGCAACGGCGGTGCCGCAGGCGGGGCCGTCCGCAAGAAGCCGAAGGCGCGCAAGCGCGGCGGCGCAGGCGGCGGCGCGGCGTCCGGTGACGCCGTCACCGCGCCGATGCAGGGCACCGTCGTCAAGGTCGCCGTCGAGGAGGGCCAGGAGGTCGCCGAGGGCGATCTGATCGCCGTGCTCGAGGCGATGAAGATGGAGAACCCGGTCAACGCGCACAAGGCCGGCATCGTGACCGGTCTGGCCGTCGAGCCCGGCGCCGCCATCACCCAGGGCACCGTGCTCGCCGAGCTCAAGTAGTCGTCGCAGTTCCGTTGCGCCCCCTGGCCGCTCACGCGGCCGGGGGGCGTTTGCGTTGTGTGCGGGTGCGGTCCGTCGCACTAGGCTGTGGCCATGGCAGAACCCCCCGAGATCCGGATCGGTACCGCCGAGCGCGAGCAGGCGCTCGAGCAGCTCGGCAAGCACTTCAGCGACGGCAGGCTGACCGTCACCGAGTTCGACGAGCGAAGCGGACTGATCACGTCCGCGACCACGCGCGGCGAGCTCGTGCAGGTCTTCGCGGACTTGCCCGCGGAGCCCGAGACCACCACGGTCGACCCGGAGCTGCCCGCGCCCGCCGACGGAGACTCCGGTCCGGACTGGGCCGGACGCGTCATGGCCGTCGTCCCGCTGATCGCGCTGGTGCTGTTCTTCGTCACCCATTCCTGGCTGTGGTTCCTCGCGGTACCCATCGCCGGTGCGCTGCTGTACGGCGGCGACCGCGAACGAAGGAAGCGCTCCCGCGGGCGCGATCGCCGAGGCCGCGACTGATGGAACCGATCGAGGTCAACGCCGGCGCCTGGTACCTGCGAGCCCTGCGCGCCGACGACCGGGTGGACGACCGGCCCGCGCTCGCCGACGGCGGTGTCACGGACCCGGACTACGTCGCCACCCGTACCGCGCAGTGGGCGGCCGACGAGCACTATTCGTGGGCGGTGTGCCAGCCGAACACCGGCGAACTGCTCGCCGAGGTCGTCCTGACGCCGGCCGGGTCCGACGCTGCCCTGACCGGCTGGGCACGGACCGGACACGAGGACGCCCTCGACACCGCGCTCGAGGTGATCTCGCGGTTCGCCGAGGGCGCCCTGGGGTTCACCGTCAGTCGCGGGTGAGCAACCGCTCGCGGAGCGAGGCGAGGGTGGTGTCGGGCAGGCCGAGCCCGGTTGCGAAGTAGTTCTCGATGCCGCCGAAGTCGATGCGCACCTGGTCGAGCGCGGCCTCGAGGTACACCCGCCGCACGCCGAGGATCGGCAGCAGGATGTCCGGGTTGCCGCCGGCGGCACGGAACGAGTCGAAGACCGGCTCGAACGACGGGAGCAGCTGTTCGTTGGTGAGCAGGTATTCGGTGAAGACGTCCGCCTCGTCTACCCCGAGCAGCAACAGCAGCGACGCCGAGGCCCAGCCGGTCCGGTCCTTGCCGGTGGTGCAGTGGATCAGGGCCGGGGTGGTCGGGCCGTGCGCCAGCTCGGTGAACAGCGCCCGGTAGGACGCGACGGCGCTGGGCAAGGTGATGAAGTCGCGGTAGCTGCCGAGCAGGTACTGGTTGGTGTCGCCGGTGCCGAGCAGCCTCTCCGCGAGGGCCGGATCGGTGAGGATCCCCTGCATCATCGCGGGGGCCGCACCGGGGTCGGTGTCGGCGAGCACGTCGAGGGCGATCTCCTTGGCGCCCTGCGGAACCCGGTCGGGCAGCAGCTCGCGCTCGGCCGCCGTGCGCAGGTCGAACACCGCGGTGATGCCGAGCGCGTCGAGCGCGGCCACGTCACCGTCGGCGACCCGCCCGAGGTCGGTGGACCGGTACACCACGCCGGAGCGCACCCGGGCGCCGTCGGCGGCCGCGTAGCCGCCGAGGTCGCGCAGGTTCGGGACCGACGAGATGGGGATGGGGGCGCCGATGGGCGTGGTACTCATACCTGCACGGTAAACCACGATCGCGGCCCCCTCTCAGGCCCGCCCACGATTTCGTTCGATACTTGAACGAATCTCCTGGATACCGGCCTTCTCGTCGACCAGTCGCGCGATCGCCGCATCCAACTGGCGACTCCGCTCGTCGAGCTTGACCAGTGCAGCCTCGAGTTCGGCCGCCGGCGTGTCCGGCTCGTCGCCGCACACGACGTGCAGCATCGAGGAGGCCTCGGCCAGCGACAGACCCGACGCCAGCAGGCACCGGATGTCGTCGACGGTTTTGGCGTCCTCGGATCGGTAGCGGCGGTAGCCGTTGGCGTCCCGACCGGGCGAGAGGACGCCGGCGTCCTCGTAGTGGCGGAGCATTCGTGCGGTCGCACCGGTGACCGCACTCAGTTCGCTGATCCGCATTCGGGCCTCCACCTTGACATTGACGTTAATGTCATACTTTACCTTGGCCGCATGACGAACGAAGCGAGTCGGCCGAACGTAGTTCTCGTGGTGGCGCACCCGGATCAGGAGTCCGCGACCTGGGCCATCGGCCGCGCGATCGAGCAGGGGATCCGAACCGACGGAACCGCGACCGTGACGACACACGACCTGTCGAGATCGGGATTCGATCCCGTGTTCGGCGAGCAGGATCTCGCGCACTACCGCGGTCGCGCGACCGTTCCCGCCGACGTGCTGCGCGAGCAGCAACTCCTCGATACCGCGGAGGTGGTCGTCCTCCTCTTCCCGGTGTACTGGTGGGCTATGCCCGCCCTCGCCAAGGGCTGGGTCGACCGGGTCTTCACGCGGGGCTGGGCCTACGACGACGGCCCCGGCGGCGGTCCGAGCGCGATCAGGGCACTGCACTTCGTCGGGGTCGCCGCCGTCGACGAGGGCTCCTACGATCGGCGCGGATACAAGGAGTCGATGACGACCCAGATGCAGCACGGCATCGCCGGGTACTCGCGAATCGAGGACGCGTCCGTGCAGCTGCTCTACGGCGCGGAGACCGCGGACCCGCACGTGCACGAGCAGCTGGTCGCCCAAGGTCTCGAGATCGGCGCCGAGATGGCCCGGCGCGCGCAGCTCGTGTTCGACCGCGACAACGACGTCACTGTCCCCACGCCCCCGCCACCTGCCGGGTGGCGGCGTTGAGGCGATTCCAGAGGTTCACCGTCGCGATCGACAGGATCAACGAGGCGAGTTCCTGCTCGTCGTAGTGGTCCGCGGCCTCGTCCCAGATCTCGTCCGGCACCGCGTCGGCGCGATCGCTGAGCCGGGTGACCGCCTCCGTCAGTGCCAGGGCCGCACGCTCGGCGTCGGTGAAGTACGGCGTCTCCCGCCAGGCCGCGACCGCGAACACCCGCTCGTCGGACTCGCCCTCCTTCTTCAGCTCGCGGGCGTGCATGTCGACGCAGACGCTGCAGCCGTTGATCTGGCTGGCGCGCAAGTGGACCATCGTGTGCGTCACCGCCGGCACCGTGCCCTTCGCGCTCACCTTCCCCAACGCGAGCAGGGCGTCCATCGCATCGGGAACGACCATCGCCGGGTTGCCCATTCGTGCCTGCATAATGACTCCTCCAGTGTTGTCCAGGTTTTCGTCCGTCACAGTGGTGACGGAACTCGACGGGAGAATGTGACAGATGGACGGAAACGACTGGTTGGCGGTGCGTTTCGAGGACCATCGCACCCATCTTCGGGCGGTCGGCTACCGGATGCTCGGCTCGCTGAGCGATGCCGACGACGCGATCCAGGAGACGTGGCTGCGGCTGAGCCGGTCCGAGGCCGACACCCTCGCGAATCTCGGTGGGTGGCTGACGACCGTCATGGGACGGGTGTGCCTGGACATGCTGCGTTCGCGCAAGGTCCGCCGCGAGGATTCCATCGACGACCGGCAACTGCCCGATCCGATCGTCAGTCCGGTGGAGGGCACCAACCCCGAACACGAGGCGCTGCTGGGCGATTCGGTGGGACTTGCACTCCTCGTAGTGCTCGACACCCTGACCCCCGCCGAGCGCCTCGCCTTCGTGCTGCACGACATGTTCGCGGTGTCCTTCGAGGAGGTCGCGCTCGTCGTGGGGAAGTCCACCGCCGCCACCAGGCAGCTCGCCAGCCGCGCACGCCGCCGCGTGCGGGGCTCGACCCCGCCCCCTGCCCCCGACCTCGGCCGGCAGCGGGAGGTCGTCGACGCATTCCTCGCCGCCTCCCGGGGCGGCGACTTCGACGCCCTCGTCGCGGTTCTCGACCCGGACGTGGTGCTCAGGGTCGACACCGGAGCGGGAATCCTCAAGGTCGTTCGCGGGGCCGAGGCCGTGTCCGCGCAGGCCCTCAGCTTCGCCCGGTTCGCCCACTCGTCCGTGCCGACGCTCGTCAACGGCGCCGTCGGGCTCGTCACCGCCCCCGACGGTCGCATGCAGTCGGTCATGGCCGTGACCATCGCGAACGGCCGGATCGTCGAGATGTTCATCGTGGCCGACCGCACCCGCCTGGGCCGGATCGACGCGGCGCTCGCGCGGGACTGACCCGCCTCGCGGCGGTGGCTACCCGGTGAGCACCCGATCCAGCGCCGCGACGGCGGTGTCGAGTTCCGCGGAGGTCACCGTCAGCGGGGGACGGAATCGCAGCCCCCGATCCCCGGTCCCGAGCATGAGCACGTGCTCGCGTTCGCGCAGTCGGGTGAGCACCGCGTCGCGATGGTCCGCGGTGTCGAGCGTCACCGCACACATCAGTCCGCGGCCGCGCGGGTCGGTGACGCATGCGTGCCGCGCCGCGAGGGCGGTCAGCCCGGCGAGCAGTTGCGAACCGAGCAGCCTCGCGCGATCGATCAGCCGGTCCCGCTCGATCACCTCGAGGATCCGCCGGGCCCGCACCATGTCACCGAGATTGCCGCCCCAGGTGGAGTTGATCCGCGAGCTCACCCGAAAGACGTTGTCGGGCACCTCGTCCACCCGGCCGCCGGCCATGATTCCGCACACCTGCGTCTTCTTGCCGAAGGCGACCACGTCCGGCTCGAGGCCGAGTTGCCGGTACGCCCAGGCCGATCCGGTCATGCCCACCCCGGTCTGCACCTCGTCGAGCACGAACAGGGCGTCCCGTTCGCGGCACAGGACCGCCATCGCCTGCAGGAACTCCGGGCGGAAGTGGTGGTCGCCGCCCTCGCCCTGGATCGGCTCGGCGATGAAACAGGCTATGTCGTCCGGGTTCTCGTCGAACGCCGCCCGCGCCTGGGCCAGCGCCCTCGCCTCGTCCGCGGCCACGTCCCGCCCGGACTCGAGGAACGGCGCGTCGACCCGCGGCCAGTCGAACTTCGGGAACCGGGCGACCTTGATCGGCTCGGTGTTGGTCAGCGACAGGGTGTAGCCGCTGCGGCCGTGGAACGCGTGCGTCAGGTGCAGGACCTTCGTGCCCAGCGCCGGATCGCGGCCACGTGCCTGGTTGTGCCTGCTCTTCCAGTCGAACGCGACCTTGAGCGCGTTCTCGACGGCCAGGGCGCCGCCGTCGACGAGGAACAGGTGTGGCAGTCGCGGGTCGCCGAGCACCCGGACGAACGTCTGCACGAACCGCGCCATCGGCACGGTGTAAACGTCCGAGTTGCTCGGCTTGTTCACGGCGGCCTCCGCCAGTTCGGCGAGGAACCGAGGGTCGCCGGCCAGGTCCGGGTGGTTCATTCCGAGGGCCGACGAGGCGAAGAAGCCGAACATGTCCAGGTACTCGGTGCCGTCCCGCAGGTCCACCAGGCACCGGCCGCGCGAGTTCTCGAGATCGAGAACCAGGTCGAATCCGTCGACGAGCATGCTCGTCGACAACACGCCGAGCACCTGCTCCGCGTCCAGGTCCGCGCCGCCGAAGCGGCGTCCGATCGCACCACTCATACGTTCAGGTTATGTCAAACATCCTGAATATGGCACGTCAAACAGTAACTTTGCCTCTACTGGACTTCCCTGTCGTAAAATGTCTGCAAAACGATGGTGCTGCGCGTTCGGACGTTCGCGGTCGTGCGGATCTCCTGCAGCAACTGCTCGAGTTCGCGCGGCGACGCCACCCGCACCACCAGCACGTAGCTCTCCTCCCCCGCGACCGAGTGGCACGATCGAATCGCCGGGATGTGCGCGAGCCGAGCGGGTGCGTCGTCCGGACTCGACGGATCGAACGGGGTGATCGCCACAAATGCCGACAACGCCTCCCCCAGCGCCGCCGGATCGACGCGCGCGGTGTACCCACGGATCACCCCGCGCGTCTCGAGCCTGCGCACACGCGTCTGGACCGCGGAGACCGACAGCCCGGCCTTCTGCGCCAGCGTCGCCAGCGTCGCGCGGCCGTCGTCGACCAGTTCACGCACGAGCAGCGTGTCGATCTCGTCCAATGGCTCCGGCATCTGGGCAGGCTAACCCAGTACGCCCCGTCCACGTACCCACGAGGAGTGTCCGATGAGCGCATCACTGCGTACCCGCGCCGACCGTGCGCTGCGCGCCTGCGGCGCTGCCGCCCCGGACGCGGGCGGCGACCTGCTCGCGTCCACCCCGATCGACGGCTCCGTCCTGTACCGACTCGCCCCGAGCGATGCCGGGCAGGTGTCGAACGCGATCGACGATGCACACCAGGCCTTCTCGCGCTGGCGCACGGTTCCCGCCCCGCAGCGCGGCACCCTGGTCCGCAGACTGGGGGAACTACTGACCGAACACAAGGCCGACCTCGCCGAGCTTGTCACCGTCGAGGCGGGGAAGGTCACCTCCGAGGCGCTGGGCGAGGTGCAGGAGATGATCGACATCTGCGAGTTCGCGGTCGGGTTGTCCCGGCAGCTGTACGGGCGGACGATGGCCTCCGAGCGGCCCGGCCATCGGCTGATGGAGACCTGGCATCCGCTCGGCGTGGTCGGGGTGATCTCCGCGTTCAACTTCCCCGTCGCGGTGTGGTCCTGGAACACCGCGCTGGCCCTGGTCTGCGGCGACACCGTGGTGTGGAAGCCGTCCGAGCTGACCCCGTTGACCGCGATCGCGTGTGATGCGTTGCTGCGCAGGGCCGCACGGGACGTCGGCGCGCCGGACGGCGTGCACCGGCTGGTACTCGGTGCGGGACCGGTCGGCGAGCAACTGGTCGACGACCCGCGCGTCGCACTCGTCAGCGCGACCGGTTCGGTCCGGATGGGCCGGGCGGTCGGGCCGCGTGTGGCGTCCCGGTTCGGCCGGTGCCTGCTGGAGCTGGGCGGCAACAACGCCGCAGTGGTCGCGCCGTCGGCGGACCTCGATCTGGCCGTGCGGGGAATCGTGTTCTCCGCGGCGGGAACCGCCGGCCAGCGGTGCACCAGCCTGCGCAGGGTGATCGTGCACACCTCGATCGTCGACGCCGTCGTCGGCCGCATCGCCGACGCGTACCGACAGCTGCGGGTCGGGGACCCCGGCGACGACGGCGTGCTGGTCGGCCCCCTGATCCGCGAACAGTCCTGGACCGCGATGACGTCCGCGCTGGACCGGGCCGCGGCCGACGGCGGGACGCTCGTCTGCGGAGGCGAACGACTCCCCCGCGAGGGTGTGTACGTCACGCCGGCCCTGGTCCGGATGCCGGCGCAGACCGAGGTCGTGCGCGAGGAGACGTTCGCCCCCATCCTCTACGTACTCGGCTACGACTCCCTCGACGAGGCCATCGCCCTGCACAACGACGTGCCCCAGGGCCTGTCCTCGTCGATCTTCACCCTCGACCAGCGCGAGGCCGAGCGGTTCCTGGCCGCCGACGGCTCCGACTGCGGAATCGCCAACGTGAACATCGGCACCTCCGGCGCGGAGATCGGCGGCGCGTTCGGCGGGGAGAAGGAGACCGGCGGCGGCCGCGAGTCCGGCTCCGACGCATGGAAGTCCTACATGCGCCGGGCCACGAACACAGTGAACTACTCGACCCAGTTGCCCCTCGCCCAGGGCGTCAGGTTCGGCTGATGCGGCTCCGCCGCAGTGGTGTGCTTTCGGAGTCCGGACCCTCCGTATCCGCACCACTGCGCGTCAGCGCCTGAACCCGATCGTCGTAGTCCGCCCTCCCGGTCTGGTCGACGGATGTGACAGCCCGGTTCCCGCCGACCACCCGGCGCACCAGCACGATGAGCGGTTCGGGGGCCAGCGCCAGGCCGAGGTCGAGGGCGGCCAGGTAGCCGGGCACCGGGGTCTGCGCCCGGCGGGTGCGGCAGGTGCGCACGACCGCGGCGGCGATGTCCTCGGGCTCCACCGTCGGCAGGCCCTTGCCCAACGGCAGCCCGGAGGTGAGCGTGGTGCGCACCGCGCTCGGCAGCACCGTGGACACGCTCACCCCGTGGTCGGCGAACTCCAGCCGCGCCGCGGACGAGAGTCCCACGGCCGCGAACTTGCTGGCGTTGTAGACCGCGAGGCCGGGGATGGCGATCTTCCCGGCGAGCGAGGCGACGTTGACGATGTGCCCGCGACCGCGCTCGATCATCGCCGGGGCCACCGCCCGCATCCCGTGGATCAGGCCCCACACGTTCACGTCGATGGTGGCCTCGCCGATCTCGTCCGGCTCCTCGAGGAACCGGGCGACCGGCATCACGCCGGCGTTGCCGACGAGGACGTCGATCGGGCCGAGGTCGGCGGTCACCGCCGCCACGCAGGCGTCCCAGGACGCTCGAGTGCGCACGTCCAGGGTGTAGGCCCGTGCCGCCGAACCGATCTCGGCGGCGACGTCGTCGGCCGCGGCGCGGTCGAGGTCGGCGACCGCGATCTTGGCGCCGCGCGCGGCCATGGCCAGCGCGGTGGCCCGGCCGATCCCGCGCCCGGCGCCGGTGACGAGGACGACGGCCCCGGCGAGGTCGATCGCGGGGTACCGCTGCTGTGCTGTGAGGTTCATCGGGTCGCCATTTCTGTGGGGAGGTCGGTGGAGGTCTCGTACGCACGCTCGTCGAACTCGCCGAGCCGGGTCCGCATCCGGTCCGTGGACCACGGCCAGTTGAAGCTGTTGCGCCCGTTGACGTCCAGGAAGTAGCTCTGGCATCCGCCTGCGTTGTAGACGGTGGTGGCCAGCGCCTGCTGCACGTCGGCGTTGAACGCCGCCTGCACCTCGGGCCGGGTCTCCATCCTGGTCCAGCCGCCCGCGCGGGCCGCCGCGATCGCCTGCGCCATGTACTCGAGCTGCGCCTCGAGGATCATGAACGCGGAGGTGTGGCCGGTGCCCAGGGCGGGACCGAGCAGCACGTACGCGTTGGGGAACCCGGCGACGGTGGTGCCGAGGTACGCCTGGGGGCTGCCCTTCCAGTGGTCGTCGAGGCTGCGGCCACCGCCGTCGAAGACCTTGCTGCCGATCGGCATGTCCAGGATGTGGAAGCCGGTGCCGAAGATGATGGCGTCGACCTCCCGCTCCGAGCCGTCGGCGCCGACGACGGTGTTCCCGCGCACGGCCGCGACCGCGTTCGCGTGCACCTCGACGTTCGGCTCGGTCAGCGCCGGGTAGTAGGTGTTCGACAGCAGCAGCCGCTTGCAGCCGAGCGTGTAGTCGGGGGTGAGGGCCTTGCGCAGTTCGGGGTCGCGGACCTGGGCCCGCAGCTGGGCGCGGCCGATCTGCTGCACGATCCGCAGGATCCACGGGTTCCGGAACCCGACGCCGAGTGCCTCCATGATCGCGTACTCGACCGAGCGCAGTGCCCGATGCGCGCCGGGGATGCGCCGCATCGCCCATCGCTCGATCCTCGGCACGTAGTGGTCGGGCTTCGGCAGCACCCACTGCGCGGTGCGCTGGTACAGGTGCAGCCGCTCCACCTCGGGCTGGATCGCGGGTACGAATTGCACTGCGGAGGCACCGGTTCCGACCACCGCGACCCGTTTGCCGGTCAGGTCGTAGGCGTGGTTCCACCGGGACGAGTGGAAGACCTCGCCCTCGAAGGTGTCCAGGCCCGGGACGTCGGGAGTCAGCGGCTCGTTCCAGGGGCCCGCGGCGGCGACGACGGAGTTCGCGGTGAACGTGCCCGCCGAGGTCTCCACGATCCACCGCCTGCGCGGCTCGTCCCACTGGGCGCGGGCCATCTCGGTGCCGAAACGCACGTGCGCCTCGATGCCGTGCTCGGCGGCGGTGCGGTCGATGTACCGACGGATCTCCTCCTGCCCGGCGAAGAGCCGGGTCCACTCGGGGTTCGGGGCGAACGAGTAGGAGTAGAGGCCGGACGGGACGTCGCACGCGCACCCGGGATAGCTGTTGTCGCGCCAGGTCCCGCCGAACGAGTCGCTCTTCTCGAGGATCGCGAAATCGGTGATCCCCATCCTGCGCAGGGTGATGGCCGCGCCGATGCCGGATATCCCGGCGCCGACGATGAGGAACTCGAAATGCTGTGCTTGCGTCATCGCACGTCTCCCGTTGCGAGTCGGTGGGCCAGGGCGGCCCTGGTGGTCCGCAGCGAGGACTCGAGGGTGGCGAGTCGCCTGCGGTCGTCCATGAAGTTCGGGCCCATCACGGCCAGGTCCTCGGCGGTGGCATCGAGCCGGACAACCCGGGTGCCCGCCGCCTCGACGGCGGCGACCTCCGCGTCCAGGCCTGCGCTCATCCAGCCGCGCAGGACCAGGCGCTCGGCCCGCGCGGCGCCACGGCCGGGGACCCGCCCGGTAGAGGCCATCGGCGCCAGCACCACCAGTTCGTCGAGATCGAGGGGTGCCACCAGGTCCGCCGAGGCGGTCGACGCCGCGCCGCCGTCGACGAACCGGCGGTCGCCGACCCGCACGGGCGGCAGCCAGCCCGGTATCGCCCAGGAGGCCCGAAGTGCCTGCGAGAGTGTCGCTTCCGGGGCACCGGGCGAGCCGAACGCGACACGCTCTCCGCTGTCGTAGTCCATCGCGACGAGCCAGGTCGCGGGGTGCGAGACCCAGGTGCCGCCCGGGGCCACACCGAGCGCGAGCCGGTGCAGCCAGCCGGCGTCGCCACGGCCGGTCGGCAGCAGGCCGCTCAGCGCGGTGACGGGCGCGACCTGGCGACGCAGGCCGGAACGCGCCAGCCGCGGCGAGCCGAGCCCGAACCGCGGCAGCGGCGGGATCCGTCCCGGCGCGTCGGCGAGGTGGGCGCGCAGCGCCGGATGGGTGACCTGCTCCCCCAGCTGCATCGCGAGCAGTTCGTCCACCCCCACCCCACCGCCGAGCATGGTGACCAGTTCCGCACCTGCCGACGTGCCGACCAGTACCTCGGCCTCGCGCGGATCCCAGTCCAGCGCGTCACGGACCGCGGCCAGCGCCGCGACCGTCCACGCCGCACCGAGCGTGCCGCCGCAGCCGATCACCAGGCCCCGACGAAGTTGTCTGTCACTCGCAGTCATATTCAGAAACTAGCAGTATTCGAATACGATGGGTATGCCAAATCGGAGAGTTTTCTCGGAACGGAGTCGTCATGGCGCGAATGACCAGGTCGGAGAGTCAGGCCCAGACGAGGGCACACCTGGTGGCGACCGCGCGCGACCTGTTCCTCGCCGACGGGTACGCCGCAACCTCGCTCGAGAAGGTGGCCGAGGAGGCCGGCTACTCCAAGGGGGCGGTGTACTCGAACTTCCGCAACAAGAAGGAGCTGTGCCTGGAGGTGCTGCAACTCATCCACACCACCAAGGGCGCCGAGGTCGCCGCGGTGCTGGCACGGCAGGCGCCGTTGGAGGAGCGGCTCGCCGCGTTCGAGGAGTGGGCCGAGCGCACCCTCGGCGACGTCGGGTGGACGATGCTCGAGTTCGAGGTCATCGTGCTGGCCCGCCACGACCCGGAACTGCGGGCCGCGCTCGGCGCCGGCCTCGGCACGGTACACAGCATGGTGGCCGCCGTGCTCGCCTCGCTCGTGGCGTCCGGCGAGGTCACCCTGCCGGTATCGGCGGAGGACGCCGCGACGAGCGCGCTGAGCATGGGTGTGGGCCTGGGCATCCAGCGCGCGATCGACCCGACGATCTCCACCGGCGCGCTCACCCGAAACGTCCGCGCGCTTCTCACCGCTTCGAGGTCCACCGCACTACCCTGACTTCGGTGACGAACTGGCCGAAACTCGCGCACGACATCGCCGAGGACGTGCTGTTCCCGGCCGCGAGCAGCGTCGACGCCGACGGTGAGATCCCGGTGAGCCACTTCGAGGCGCTGGCCGAGGCCGGCTTCTACGCCATGGCGGCGCCACCCGAGACGGGCGGTCCCACACTCGAACTCGAAGACCTGGTCGCCGTGGTGGAGACGCTGTGCGGCGGATGCCTGGCCACAAGTTTCACCTGGATGCAGCACCACGGCGTGGTCGCCGGACTTGCCGGCAGCCCCAATCCGGCACTGCGCGAACGGTACTGGGACGGCCTGCTGGCCGGAACCGTTCGCGCCGGGGTCGCCTTCGCCGGGGCGATCCCGCAACCACCGCTGTTGTACGCGCGCCGGGTCGACGGCGGCTACGTCCTCGACGGGGTGGCCCCCTTCGTCACCGGCTGGGGCATCGTCGACGTCCTGCAGCTGAGCGCGCGCGACGAGTTCGACGACTCGATCGTGCACGCGCTCGTCACCGCCGGCCCGGCCGACGGGATCGCCGTCGAGGACCTGCCGCTGATCGCGGCCCGCGGCAGCAACACCGTGCGCATGCGCTTCGACGGATTCGAGGTGGCCGACGACCGGGTGGTGAACGTGGCCTCCCCCGAACAGTTCCGGGCCGGGCAGACCTTCGGATCGTGGCTCAACGCGTGCATGGCGACGGGCGTGACGCGACGCTGCCTCGCCGAACTCGCCGAGACGGGTTGTGACACCACCCGGCTGGCGGACGAGGTGTCGGGCGTGCGCGCGAACCTCGACGCCGCGCAGTCCGGTCGCGGAGATCTCTTCGCCGCACGCGCGCAGGCCTCCGAGCTCGCCCTGCGGGCGGCCGCCGCGCTGGTGGCGGCCACCGGTAGTGCCGCGGCGCTCAGCGGCAGCACCGCCGAACGGCTCGTGCGGGAGGCGACCCTGACGATGGTCGCCGCGTCCCGGCCACAGATCAGGTCGGCGCTGCTGGACCGGTTCGGCGCGAACGCGGAGCGCTGACCGAACGATCGCGGCGCCGTCGAGGAGGGTGTGGGTAGCCACACTCCCGGCCCGAGGGCCAGCCCCCTCGAACCGACAGCACCTTTCGGGAAGCATCGCAGTCATGACATTCACCGACTTCCTCCGCGCGCCCGTGGCCGCGAAGACCTGGCGCGAGGCGGGCTATCTGGCGGCCTCGGCGGCAGTGGCCGTCATCGGCTTCACGTATCTGTTCGTAGGTACGATTTTCGGGGCGGTGCTCGTCGTCACGCTGATCGGGATTCCACTGCTCGCGGCGATGATCGTGGGCACGAGGGGATTCGGCCTGCTCCACCGCCGACTCGCTGCGGCGCTGCTGCGTCTCCACGTCGACGAACCGCCTGTGTTCGCGCCGCGGCCCGGGGTCCTCGGCTTCGTCCGCTCCTGCCTGACCGACCGGACGGGCTGGCGCGCAGTGCTGTTCGTGCTGATCAAGTCCATGCTGTCGGTGGTGTCGGTGTTCGGCGCACTGCTGTTTTCGGCGATTGCCATGTTCCTGACCGCGTCACCGCTGCTGTGGTGGCTGATCGACCCCGTCAACATCGACGCCTCCGGCACGCCCCGGCGCTCGATCGCCCAGTTCGGCGACGTGTACGTCGACAGCTGGCCGGGGGTGCTGGCATTGTCGGCCGTCGGCGTCGTGGGACTGTTCCTCGCGCCGTGGCCGATTCGCGGGCTTGCCTCGCTCGACCGCATCCTGATCCAGCTCCTGCTCGGCCCGTCCCCGCGCGATCGCAGGGTCGAGGAACTCGAACGCAGCCGCTCCGCGGTGGTGGAGGACTCCGCGACCAGGCTGCGGCGGGTCGAACGCGACCTGCACGACGGCACCCAGGCCCGGCTGGTGGCCATGGCCATGACCCTCGGCCGCGCCGAGGAACGCATCGCAACCGGCCAGGATCCGTCCGACCTGGTGCACGACGCGCACTCGGCGGCGAAGGATGCACTCGCCGAGCTGCGGGAGATGGTCCGCGGCATCCATCCACCCGCCCTGGACCTGGGGCTCGGCCCGGCACTCGAGACCCTGGCCGCCCGCAGCGCCGTCCCGGTCGAACTGTCCGTCGCGATCGATCCGCGGCCCTCACGCGGAACCGAGACCATCGCCTACTTCACCGTCGCCGAACTGTTGACCAACACCGCCCGCCACTCCGGTGCGACGCGGGCCTGGGTGTCCGCCGGCCTGCACGGCGATTCGCTGTCGGTCGTGGTGCGCGACAACGGTGTCGGCGGGGCCGTCGTCGGGGCGGGCAGCGGGCTCGCCGGCCTGGCTGCGCGTGCCGGCACCGTGGACGGATCACTGCTTGTGGACAGCCCGGCCGGCGGTCCGACGGTGGTCACCCTCTGCCTGCCGGTCGACGGGACACGCTGATGCGCATCGTGATCGCCGAGGACAACGCGATCCTCCGGGACGGCCTCGCCCAGCTGCTGATCGAGCGCGGCCACGAGGTGCCCGCCACCGTCGGCGACGCGACCGCGCTCGGCGAGGCGGTCGCCGCGCACCGGCCGGACGTCGCGGTGGTCGACATCCGGATGCCCCCGACGTTCACCGACGAGGGGCTCGTCGAGGCGGTCGCGCTGCGCCGCAGGTCCCCGGACGTCGGGGTGCTGGTGTTCTCGCAGTGGATCGAGACCCGCTACGCCACCGAACTTCTCGGGGGCCGGGCGGCGGGGGTCGGGTACCTGCTCAAGGACCGGGTCGCCGACGTCGCCGAGTTCGTCGGCGCGCTGGAACGGGTCGCGGCGGGCGGGACCGCGCTCGATCCGGAGGTGGTGACGCAGTTGATGGGTTCGAGCAGGCGGACCGAGGCGCTGGACCGGCTGACGCCACGCGAACGCGAGGTGCTCGGCCTCATGGCGCAGGGGCTGTCGAACTCGGCGCTCGCCGCGTCGCTGCAGGTCACCGAGCGAGCCGTGGAGAAGCACATCGGGAACATCTTCACCAAGCTGGACCTGCCGCCGTCGGAGGGGCACCACCGCCGCGTGCTGGCTGTCCTGCGCTACCTGGACTGATCGATCGCCCGGCCCGCACGCACCTGCTCGACGTGCCAACGAATGACGTCGGCCACCAACACCGGGTCCTCCAGCATCGGCACGTGTCCGACACCGGGCAGCACCGTGCTGGTGACCGCGGGCGGCAGTTCGTCGAGGAACCTGCGCGCGTACCGCTCGACGGGCAGCAGCACGTCGTGGTCGCACAGCACCAGCCGGGTGGGCGCCCGCACCGCACCCAGGCCGCGAATCCCGCCGTCCCGCAGCCCCATCCACTCGGTCGGCAGGTAGGCACTGCAGTGCGTGGCGGCCCGCACGACGGTACGGAAATCTCGCTCGGACACCGCCTCGACGTCGCGGCTGAGCAGCCGCAGCGACTGCCTGCGCACCAGCGGGATCCGTGCCGCCGCGTCGCCGAGCACCCGGCCGAGGCCGATCAGCGGAGCCAGTCCCAGGAAGATCGCACCCAACCGCAGCTCGTCGCACGACGGGTTCACCCATCCACCCGCCGGCGCGATCGCGGTCACCGACCTGGCGCGTCCGCGTCGTTCGAGTTCGAAGGCCAGCCACCCCCCGAGCGAGTTACCCACCAGGTGGCAGGTGTCCCAGCCGAGGCCGTCGAGCACCCGTTCCAGCCCGTCGGCGAACGAGCCGATGCTCACGTCCCGGGCGCGAATCCGCTCACCGCACCAGTGGCCCGGCAACGACGCCGCCAGCACGTCGTACTCGGCCGCGAGCAGGTCGGCGGTCGCGTGCCAGACGTGGTGAGAGAGGGCGAACGGGTGGATCAGGAGCACGGGGTCACCGCTGCCCACCCTGCGATACGGAGTCCCGCTCGAGTCCATTTCTCCACGGTAGGACGGTGTACGCCCCGATTCTGCGATTTCCGGCCAGCCGCCCTGTCCGTGGGGCTGCTACTCACCCGCGCCGATCACGCCCCTGAGGGTGGTGAGCTTCTCGGCGGTGAGACCCGCCGGTCGCAGGACAGCGTTCCATCCGTCGACGTACTCGCTGGTGTACGTGTGGCCGTGACCACCCGGAACTCCGGTGGAGAACGGTAGGTCGGCGGTGACCTGCCAGAACGTCACGAACGGTATCCAGACCATGTCCTCGAGCACGTCCCGCCCGGGCGCCTGACCGATCCAGTCCGGCTCGGTCAGGATCAGGTTCGGACTCCACCAGACGATCGGGTCGGACGGATGCATCAGGTACAGGACACGGCTGCCGTCCCACGGCCGCGCCGCGGGTGGAATTCCGCCCCCGGGGTCGTTGCTGAAGCGCACGGTTCGCCCGTCCTTGTAGATCGGCTCGACCTCCGGGCTCCCCGCCTCACGCCGATCGCTGAACTCGCGGAAAAGGGTGTTGAAATTGGGCGGGCCCGCGAACAACGTTCCCGAGGTTCGGTTGCGCAGGTCGTATTCGCCGCTGAAGGCGGTCTCGCCGCCGAACGAGCCCAGGCTCTCGCCGGCGACGAACAGCCGGGGACGGTGGTCCTGCGGCAGTTTCGACCACACGTCGTAGACCGCGTCGAACAGATCGCGCCCGGCTTCCCGGGCTTTCGACTGGTCGACCAGGTACGAAATCCACGACGGCAGATACGAGTACTGGATCGCGACGGTCGCCGCGTCGCCGCCGGTGAGGTACTCGAAGGTGTCCACCAGGGCCGGGTCCACCCATCCGCTCCCGGTCGTCGTCACCACGAGCAGGTTGCCGCGCTGGAAACCCCCGGCCCGGGTGAGGTCCTCGACCGCCAACGCCGCGCGGGACTCGGAATCCGCCGACGACGCCAGACCGGCATAGGTGCGAATCGGTTCGAGGGCCGGGTGGTCGACGAACTGGCTGATCTGGTCGGTCGACGGGCCTGCGCCGATGAAGCTGCGCCCCTGCCACCCGAGCGAATCCCACGGCACCACCGATCCGGGGCCACCCGAGCGCAGGCCGGTCACCGGCTGCTGCACGCCTTCGGGGGTCTTCGTGTCCCGCAACGAGAAGGCACTGTTGGCGACACCGACGAGGCCGCCGAGCAGCACCCCCGACACCACCGCGTAGACGAGTCCGGCAATCAGAAACCACCCGACGACGCCCGCCGCCCGCCGCCCGATCCACCGGTCGAGCAGCCTCGCGCTCCAGCGGTACAGGCCGCGGATGCCGCGCCCGACCGCCACGATGAGGCAGAACACCGCCGCCGCGATGACGGGTGCGAGAACCACGAGCGGGATGCTGTGTTCGGTCACCCCCATCAGCGCGCGGATCTGGTGCTGCCAGTACTGCCCGACGCCGAACGCAACAGCGAACAGCACCACCCCGACGACGACGAAAGCACGCCAGGCGCCGCGTCGTGGACGCCGAGGACCTCGGTCGGCGAACGCGCGCCAGACGAATGCCACCAGCACCCCCAGCCCGTACCCGATCGCTGCGGTGATTCCACCGACCACTCCCTGCAGGAGTCCTCCGCGAGGGAGCAGCGACGGCGTGAACGAGAGGCACGCGAAAACGAGTGCGCCCCAACACCCGGGAAGGGTGAGGTACAGCAGCTTCCGCTGCTCGCCGGATTCGGACGGCACACCGTCGTCGACTCCAGCACCCGGCGGACCGCCGGACGAGTCCAGGACCTTCGGCGCCACGGCTACCTCCACCTACCGCACCGGCTACTCCCAGCCGGAGCTCGGGATCCAGTTCCAGACCGCCCAGATGACGACCACGTCGAGCGCGATGATCAGGCCTGCCCACCACGGGCTGTAGGGCAGCCACAGGAAGTTGGCGACGATCGACAGTCCCGCGATGACGATCGCCAGCGTCCGCGCCCATATCCCTGCGCCGAACAAGGCGACACCCACCAGCGCGATCACCACACCGAGCGCGATGTGGATCCAACCCCACGCGGTCAGATCGAGCTCGTACGTGTAGTCGACGCCGACGGTGAAGATCTCGTCGTTGCCGACCGCGGCGATCCCCTGGAGCACCTGGAGCACCCCGACGACGACCAGGAGCACCGCGGCGCCGATCGACGTGCGGGCCGCGACCTCCTGCTTGACGCTCGACTTCTCGGACACGACGGTTCACCTCTCCGGACCAAGCGAAGCGGAGCCGGCGTTTACCGACTCCTCGGATGTGCCACGCCACCCTCAGTGTGCGCCCCGTGTCGGGGGGCCGGGGCACTATGGAGACCATGGACACGGTGCTCGGCAGGTTCTCCGCCCCCACCCGGGAGTGGTTCGCCGGTGCCTTTCCCGGGCCCACTGCCGCCCAGCTGGGCGCGTGGGAGGCGATCGCCGACGGCTCGCACGCGTTGGTCGTGGCACCGACCGGATCCGGCAAGACCCTCTCCGCCTTCCTGTGGGCGCTCGACCAGCTCGCCGCCCGTCCGCCCGACGAGGAACGTCGGCCGGGCACCACGGTCCTGTACATCTCGCCGCTCAAGGCGCTCGCCGTCGACGTCGAGCGGAACCTGCGGGCCCCGCTGGTCGGGATCACCCAGACCGCGAAGCGCCTCGGCGTGACACCGCCGGAGATCTCCGTGGGGGTTCGGTCGGGGGACACCACGCCCGCCGCGCGGCGCACCATGCTGCGCACCCCGCCGGACATCCTGATCACCACCCCCGAGTCGCTGTTCCTGATGCTCACCTCCGCGGCGCGCGAGACCCTGGCGACCGTGCAGACGGTGATCGTCGACGAGGTGCACGCGGTCGCCGCCACCAAACGCGGTGCGCACCTCGCCCTCTCACTCGAACGTCTCGACATGCTGCTGGACCGGCCCGCGCAGCGGATCGGGCTCTCCGCCACCGTCCGCCCGCACGAGGAGGTGGCCCGGTTCCTCGCCGGGTCGGCTCCGGTGCACATCGTCGCGCCACCCGCGCCGAAGACCTTCGACCTCACCGTGCGGGTACCGGTCGAGGACATGACGGAGCTCGGCGTCACCGACCCGGATCCGACATCGGAATCCACTGCACCGCAGCAGGGTTCGATCTGGCCGCACGTGGAGGAGCAGATCGTCGACCTGGTGCTCGCGCACTCCTCGTCGATCGTGTTCGCCAACTCTCGCCGGCTCGCCGAACGACTGACCGCGCGCCTGAACGAGGTGTACGCGTCGCGGCTCGGCGAGCCGGTCGCGACCGTGCACGCACCAGCCTCGCAGATCGGGTCGACGTCGGAGGTGAACCACGGCGCCGATCCGCTGCTGGCGCGGGCCCACCACGGATCGGTCAGCAAGGACCAGCGCGCGCTGATCGAGGACGACCTGAAGTCCGGCCGGCTGCGGTGCGTGGTCGCCACGTCCAGCCTCGAGCTCGGCATCGACATGGGCGCGGTGGACCTGGTCATCCAGGTGGAGGCGCCGCCGTCGGTGGCCAGCGGCCTGCAGCGCGTCGGCCGGGCCGGGCACCAGGTCGGCGAGATCTCCCGCGGCGTGCTGTTCCCCAAGCATCGCACCGACCTGATCCACTGCGCGGTCACCGTCGAGAGGATGACGACCGGGCAGATCGAGGCCCTTGCGGTACCGGCCAATCCGCTCGACATCCTGGCCCAGCACACGGTCGCGGTGTGCGCGCTCGACCCGATCGACGCCGGCGTGTGGTTCGACGCGGTCCGGCGCACCGGGAGCTTCGCGACCCTGCCCCGCTCGGCCTACGACGCGACCCTCGACCTGCTCGCCGGCCGCTATCCGTCCGACGAGTTCGCCGAACTGCGGCCGCGGCTGGTGTGGGACCGGGACGCCGACGTGCTGACCGGCCGGCCGGGGTCCCAGCGCCTGGCCGTCACCTCCGGCGGCGCGATCCCCGACCGCGGGCTGTTCACGGTGTACATGGTGGGCGAACGCAACGCCCGGGTCGGTGAGCTCGACGAGGAGATGGTCTACGAGTCCAGGGTCGGGGACGTGTTCGCGCTCGGCGCGACCAGCTGGCGGATCGAGGAGATCACCCACGACCGGGTGCTGGTCTCCCCCGCGTACGGGATGCCGGGCCGGTTGCCGTTCTGGCACGGCGACGGCCTCGGCCGGCCCGCCGAACTCGGCGCCGCGCTCGGCGGGTTCCTGCGTGAAACCGCGCTCGGCGACCCGGCGGACCTGCGGACACGACTGACCGCGCAGGGCCTCGACGAGAACGCGACGAACAATCTGCTGGCCCTGGTCGAGGAGCAGCGGGCGGCGACCGGGCAGGTGCCCAGCGACCGCACCCTGGTGCTCGAACGGTTCCGCGACGAGCTCGGCGACTGGCGGCTCGTGCTGCACTCACCGTACGGGCAGCCGGTACACGCACCGTGGGCGCTGGCCATCGGCTCGCGGCTGCAGGAGCGGTACGGGATCGACTCCGCGCCAACGGCATCCGACGACGGCATCATCGTCCGGCTGCCCGACACCGAGGACGCGGCGCCGGGGGCGGACCTGTTCGTCTTCGACCGCGACGAGATCGAGGACATCGTCACCGAGCAGGTCGGTCACTCGGCGCTGTTCGCGTCCCGGTTCCGCGAGTGCGCGGCCCGCGCCCTGCTGCTGCCGCGCCGCAATCCCGGCCGGCGCGCCCCGCTGTGGCAGCAGCGGCAGCGGTCCGCGCAACTGCTGGACGTGGCCCGCAAGTTTCCGACGTTTCCGATCCTGCTCGAGACCGTCCGCGAGTGCCTGCAGGACGTGTACGACCTGCCGTCGCTGACCCGGCTGCTCACGGATGTCGGCCGTCGGCGGATCCGGATCGTGGAGGTGGAGACGCCGTCACCGTCCCCGTTCGCGACGTCGCTGCTGTTCGACTACGTCGGCGCCTTCATGTACGAGGGCGACAGCCCGCTCGCCGAACGTCGCGCCGCCGCCCTGTCCCTGGACTCGACTCTGCTCGCCGAACTGCTCGGGCGGGTGGAGCTGCGGGAACTGTTGGACGAGGCGGTGATCGAGCAGACCGAACGCGAACTGCAACGCCTGGTCGAGGACCGCTGGGCCCGCGACGCCGAAGGGGTCGCGGATCTGCTGCGCCTGCTCGGCCCGCTCACCGATGTCGAGGTCGCTGCCCGTTGCGTCGCCGATCCGCGGGAGTGGTTGGGGCAGCTCGAATCCCGCAAGCGCGCCATGCGGGTGGGGTTCGCCGGGCAGTCCTGGTGGGTCGCCATCGAGGACGCCTCGCGGATGCGCGACGCCCTCGGCGTGCCGCTGCCGATCGGCACCCCGGCCGCGTTCATCGAGCCGGTCGACGACCCGCTCGGCGACCTGATCGGCCGGTACGCCCGCACCCACGGACCGTTCACGCTCGCCGACGCCGCGGCCCGGTTCGGCCTCGGCACCTCGGTGGTCCGCGACGTCCTGCACCGGCTCGCCCTGGACAAGCGGGTCGTCGAGGGCGAGTTCCGGCCGGCGGCAACGGGTTCGGAATGGTGCGACACGGAGGTGCTGCGCCGGCTGCGGCGCCGGTCCCTGGCCGCCGCCCGCAAGGAGGTCGAGCCCGTCGACCCGAAGGTGCTGGGCCGGTTCCTGCCGGAGTGGCAGCACGTCGGCGGCGGGCTGCGTGGTGTCGACGGCGTCGCCGCCGTGATCGACCAGCTGGCCGGCGTCCCGATCCCGGCCTCGGCGTGGGAGTCGATGGTGCTGCCGTCGCGCGTGCGCGACTACCGGCCCGCGATGCTCGACGAACTCACCACCACCGGCGAGGTGTTGTGGTCGGGGGCCGGGCAGATCTCCGGGAGCGACGGCTGGGTGCGCCTGCACCTGGCCGACGCCGCGCCGTTGACGCTGCCGGCCCCGCAGGACGTCGAGCTGTCCGAGACGCACCGGGCGATCCTCGACGCCCTGACACCGGGCGGCGCGTTCTTCTTCCGCAACCTGTCCGACCAGATCGGATCCACCGACGATGCGGTGCTGGTCGATGCCCTGTGGCAGCTGGTGTGGGCCGGGCATGTGAGCAACGATTCGTTCGCTCCGCTGCGTGCGCTGCTGTCGGGCACCACCCGCGCGACGCCCAGTCACCGGGCCCCGCGCCGGGCGCCACGGACCCGCGCGTACCGGGCCCTGCCCAGGCCGACGCTGCCGTCGCGTACCGGGCCGCCGTCGGTCGGCGGCCGGTGGTCCCTGCTGCCGGAACCGGAACCGGATCCCACCGTCCGCGCGCACGCCCGCGCCGACCTGCTGCTCGACCGCTACGGGGTGCTCACCCGCGGCGCCGTCGTCGCCGAGGACGTGCCCGGCGGATTCGCGTTGATGTACAAGGTGTTGCGCGGCTTCGAGGACAGCGGCCGGTGCAGGCGCGGCTACTTCGTCGACGGTCTCGGCGCCGCGCAGTTCTCCACATCCGAGGTGGTCGACCGGCTGCGCGGGTACGCGGAGACGACCGGCGACCGCGCCACCGCCCGCGCCGATCCGACGGGCGGCGCCGTCATCCTGGCCGCCGCCGACCCGGCGAATCCGTACGGCGCTGCGCTGCCGTGGCCGTCGACCGAGGGCGGGCACCGGCCCGGACGCAAGGCCGGAGCGATGGTCGTCCTGGTCGACGGGGAGCTGGTGCTGTACGTCGAACGCGGCGGCAAGACACTGCTCACCTTCGCCGAGGACGGCGAGGCGCTTCGCCTCGCCGCGGGCGCGCTCGGGGGTGTCGTCGACGGCGGCGCGATAGACAAGATCGTGGTCGAGAAGGTGAACGGCGAGTCGGTGCACGGCAGTACGCTCTCGCCCGTGCTGGTGGAGGCGGGCTTCGCCGCGACACCACGCGGACTGCGGAAGCGGGCCTCGTATGCCCGGAGTTGACCGTGCCCGAGGGTGACACCGTCTGGCGGACCGCGGGGCAGTTGCGCGACGCGCTGGTGGGCGCGCCGCTGACGGTGTGCGACATCCGGGTTCCGCGGTACGCGACGGTGGACCTGACACCGGCACCGGTCGACGAGGTGCTCAGCCGCGGCAAGCACCTGTTGATCCGGGTGGGCGGCCGCACGGTGCACACGCACCTGAAGATGGAGGGCGTGTGGCAGGTGTACCGGCCGGGGGCGCGGTGGCGTCGGCCCGCCTGGCAGGCCCGCATCCTGCTCGGCAACGAGCGGCACCTGGCCGTCGGTTTCGAGCTCGGGACGGTGGAGGTGCTCACTCGCGAGCAGGAACGTACGGCGGTCGGACACCTGGGGCCGGACCTGCTCGGACCCGACTGGGATCCCGCGCTCGCGGCCGCGAACCTGTCCGCCGACCTCGATCGTCCGATCGGCGTCGCGCTGCTCGACCAGCGAGTGCTGGCCGGCATCGGCAACGAGTACCGCAGCGAACTGTGCTTCCTGCGCGGGGCGCACCCGGCTACGCCGGTCGGCTCCGTCGGCGAGCTACCCGCCTGGATGGACCTGGCCCGTCGCCTGCTCGTCGCGAACCGGGACCGCCCCGTCCGGGTGACCACCGGCGACCGCCGCCGCGGCCGCACGGCGTGGGTGTACGGCCGCGCCGGCCGACCGTGTCTGCGCTGCGGCACCCTCGTCGAGTCGGGCGCCCTCGGCGAGGGTCCCGACAGCGAGCGACGGGTCTTCTGGTGCCCGAACTGCCAACCGCCCCCCGAACACCCGGCAAACGCCACATAACGCCAACCGCCGGGTAGTTTGCGGAGTGCTGTCCGGACTCGGAAGATCAGGGGACCCACGTATGCACGACCAGAGCCCGAGCAGCTCTCGTCAACAGCCGCAGCCAGCGCAGACCGGGGCGGAATCCCGAGTACGGGATCGGGTCCGGCAGATCGCCACCGATCTGGGTCAAACCGCGATCCGGGAAGTCCTCTTCGTCGACGGCAACTCGTTCATGGCGCGTTACGACACCCGCCACGACACCCTCACCTTCCAGCGCGGATGGATGGACGCTGCCGGCGGACCCGAGTCCGACGCTGTCACCTGGACGATCCACCACGAACTCGGGCACCGCGGCGACAAGAATGCCTCGACGGTCGCGTGGATGACGGGACTTGCCGTGCTCGTCGTCATTCCGGTCGCCGCGCTCGTATGGGGCCTGTGGCGCAGCATCTCCGATGCCGTGAAGAATGACTTCGTCTTCGAAACCGACACACTGTTGCCGGCGGTGGCTTCGATCCTCATCGGGGTGGCGATCGTCGCTCCCCTGAGGTGGTTGCTCGAGTTCCGGGCTGACGACTTCGCGGCCGACCGACTCGGCGACGCGGACGGGCTCGGCGCCGCATTCGACGCGACACCCTCGACAATCGGGCGGCGAACAGGCACTCCCACGCATCCACCGGTTCGCACCAGGCTCGGTCGCCAGCGACGCCGCCACCCACGGGCAGCCTGACCGCCGGATACCGTGGGGCACCGCATGCAGCGACCGACCTGCGGGGGAACGCCGTTCACGGAAATCACCTGTGGACACCTCCGGCCCAACCCTGCTACTACTGAGTGGTCAGTGGCGGGAGGGGACCTGATGCCATCTGTGAACCGAGCGGGATCGGGTGAGCCCGTGCTCCTTCTCCACGGATTCACCCTGTCGCACCATGTGTGGCACGGCGTCGTGGACCGACTCTCGAGCGACTACGAGGTCCTTGCGATGACGATGCCCGGGCACTGGGGTGGCCCTCGGCTGCGTCTGCGCGATCTCGGGGTCCGCGGGATAACCGATGGAATCGAACGTGAACTCGACGCGCTTGGCTGGGACACCTGCCACGTCGCGGGAAACTCGCTGGGCGGCCAGGTCGGCTTCGAACTCGAGCGCCGAGGTCGCGCGAGATCCCTCGCTGCGATCAATCCCGGCGGAGGTTGGAAGCGCTTCTCCTACACGGAGTTTCGCCTCGGACTTGGGTTCACTGCACAATTCCCCCTCGCTGCCGCTGCCCGCGTGTTCGGTGATCGAGTCGCAACTCGCGAGAGGTTCCAACGCCCGATCATCCGGAACTGCAGCCGGGACACCACCGCCGTCGACCCCGACGATGCGGCGAATGTGCTCCGCGCGGTTTCTCACTGCCCCGTCTACCTGCCGATCCAGCTGGCATTTCTCCGCGACGGACCGCTCACGGAGCTCCACCGGGTCGCCGCCCCGACATCGTTGATCCTGTCCGAGTTCGACACCTTCCTGACCCGGAACGAATGCATGCAGCGGCTGATCGACGAACTGCCCGACCACGTCGAGGAAGTCGTCCTCCCCGGCGTCGGACACATTCCGATGCTCGAGAACCCCGGAATCGTCTCCGACGCCCTGCGAGCCCACCTGATCAGGGTCACCCGTCGACAACCCGAGCGCGCATCCTGATACGCGTGTCCGCCAGGTGCGGTGGAGGCCCCCTCGGGCTACGCCCGGCTCGCCCGGTCGAGCAGGCCCAGGCAGTGCCGGATCAACGTCTCCCGCGGCACGGCGACGGTGCCGTCGAGGACTCCGATGAACAAGCTCGTCAGAGCACCGACGAGACCGAGCGCCCGCAGGGCACGCTCGTCGGGATCGGCGACCTCTCGCAGCTGATCCTGCACCAGCACAACGAAACTCGGGGCCAGCGCGAGCCCCCGGCCGCCCAGTGCGGGTTCACGCAGCGGCGCCAGCAGCAGGACCCGACCCGCCTCGGGGTGGTCGAGAACGAGCGCGACGAACGCGCGGACCGCGAGTTCCGCGATCTCCGTCGGGGTCTCGGCGCCGGCGACCGCGGACACCAGCGCCGTTCGGGCCCGCTCGCCGACCTCCGCGTAGACCTCGCGGATGTAGGCGTCACGGTCGGCGAAGCTCTCGTAGAAGTACCGCTCGGTGACCCCTGCCGCGCGGCACGCCGCACGCACGCTCACCGCCGGCCCGTCGGCGTCGCCGAGCAGGTCCACCCCGACCTCGACCAGGCGGGTCCGTCTCTGCAGACGGCGCTGGTCGAGGCCGGGGCGGTCGGTGGTGCTCATCGGCCCCAGTGTATTCGGGCCGAGTCGGTCACATGTGGGTGCCGCCGTCGATCCGAATCTCGGTGCCGGTGACGAACTTTCCGTCGTCGGACGCGAGCATCGCGATGACACCGGCGACGTCCTCCGGCGGCGCGAAGCCCTCGCCGATCCACGGGTACAGCTTGCCGATCAGGCTCGGGTCCAGGCCCTCCTCCGGGAAGCCCGGGTTGCTGGTCATGCCGGACGCGATGGAGCCGGGCTCGACCGCCACGGCACGCAGGCCCTGCTTGGCGTACTCGAGCGCGATCGCGTGGGTGAAGGACCGGATGCCGCCCTTGGTCGCCGCGTAGGCCGCCATGTACGGGTGCGCGAAGTGCGCGGAGGTGGAGCTGAAGTTCACGACCACGCCCTTGCCGTTCTCGAGCAGCGCCGGCAGCGCCTGCCGCGTGACGAGGAAGGTGCCGGTCAGGTTGATGCCGACCACGGTGTTCCAGAACTCGAGCGAGGTCTCGGCTGTGTGCGAGGACCGCAGGATGCCGGCGGCGTTGACCAGCACCTGGAGCCCGCCGAGCCGCTCGATGGCGCCGCCGATGTTCTCCCGGACCGAGTCCTCGTTGGAGATGTCGACGGTCGTGACGCTCAGGCGGTCGGCGGTGCCGGCCTCCTCGGCCCGCTGCCGGGTGACCTCGAGGCCCTCCGCGTTGATGTCGGCGCCGACGACGACGCCACCCTCGTCGAGGATCCGGGCCACGGTGGCCTGGCCGATGCCCGATCCCGCGCCGGTGACGATCACCTTGCGTCCGTCGAAGCGATTCATGTTCAGCACTCCCTCTAGTTCACGATGTCGATAGCCTAAGTTGCACGCTACGCCGGAGTGGCACAACGTGCCATGATGGTGTCCATGGTGGACCCGATTGCGCAAGCCCCCCTCTCGCTCACCGAACGGCGCAAGGCCAAGACCCAGCTCGACATCGCCCGTTGCGCGGCCGAACTGTTCTCCGAGCGCGGTGTCTCCACTGTCACCGCCGACGACATCGCGACCGCGGCCGGCATCAGCTTGCGCACGTTCTACCGCTACTTCCGCACCAAGGAGGACGCGGTCGGCCCGCTGCTCGCCGGCGGCGTCACGGATTGGATCACCGAGCTCACCGCCACCCCTGCCGACGTCCCCGCCGCCGCGGCGCTCGAGTCGTCGGCCCGCCTCACCCTGACCCGCACCGACCGGTTCGGCGTGGACTCGCTGCGCCTGACCCGCGCCCTGCTGCGCGCCGTCCCCGGCGACCCCGCGCTCGAGGCGGTGTGGTTCCGCGTCGTACACGACACCGAGGAGGCGCTGGTGACGGTGCTCGGCGAGCGACTCGGCCCCGACGCGGACCCGCTCGAGGTCCGACTGCTCGCGGTCGCGGGCAACACCGCCATGCGCCTGGCCATCCAGACCTGGGCCGGAACCGGAGACACCGCGGGCGACGAGGACACCGGCCCGACTCCCGCCGACATCGCCGTCCGCTGCATCCGAGCCCTCACCGCCGGGGTGGGCTCGGCCCTGGATCCGTCTGCGGGATGACCACGGGTCCGACTTTCGGACTACTCGACTCTCAGCGAGTTCACACTTCACGTCGATGTGCGTCACGGCTTCGCCAGCGAGGATCGAAGGCATGATCATCGCACCCCTCGCCGTCGTCAGCCTCCTCGTCATGGCGTACTCCGGGATCGCCGCCCGGTCGGTCCCGCGATCCGTCGCGCGCCCTCACTGACCGATCCGCGCGCTGTGCGTCGTGCGAAGCTGTATCGCATGACGCGCGAGCCCCTGTCCCCCGAGGACTACGCAAGCCGAATCAGCGCCTACGTCTACGGCAACATCCTGGTGCTGACCGCCCTCGTCCCGCTGAACAACACCAGCGTCGCGCACGCCGGATTCGTCGTCATCGGCACCGGGATCTCGACATTCATCGCACACGCCTTCGCCGAATCCGTCGGGCGCAGCACCCGGTCCGGCCGGTCCCTGACCCGGATCGAGAAGCTCGAGGAGTTGCGCGACTCGGTACCCGTGCTCACCTCCGCGCTGATCCCCGCGATGGTGGTGGGGATGGGCGGGCTCGGCTGGATCGACCTCTCGACCGCCCTGCTGCTCGCCGAGATCTGGGTGGTCACCCGCATTGCCGGCATCACCTACGTGATCACGCGGCTGCGCGGCGAGCGGCCCAACCGGGGCACGCTCGCCGCGTCGATCACGCTGAGTCTCGTGGCGATCGCGATCGTCGGCGTCAAGCTACTCCTCACGCACTGACCGCCGCACCGCCGGTCGTCAGCGCGAGAGCGGCACCGGCTCCAGGATTTCCGCCCGGGCCTCGGGCGCGGCGGCCCGCAACGCGTCCGCGGACGCGTCGTCGGGTTGCGCCTGCGACTCGACCTCCGCCACCACCCGTGCGCGATAGGTCTCGACCTCACGGTCCACGGTGGCCTGGTCCCAGCCGAGGATCGGCGCCACCAACTGCGCGACCTGCTCGGCGCAGTTGACGCCGCGGTGCGGGTACTCGATGGCGATCCGAGTGCGCCGCGCGAGGATGTCCTCGAGGTGCAACGCACCTTCGGCCGCCGCCGCGTACACGGCTTCGACCTGCAGGTAGTCGGGGGCATCGGTGATCGGCTGCAGCAGCTCCGGCGACGCCGCACCGAGGTCGAGCACCTCGTGGATCAGCGAGCCGTACCGGTCCAGCAGGTGCTTGACCCGGTACGGATGCAGTCCGTAGCTCTGACCCACCTGCACGGCCTGGTTGACCAGCGCGAAGTACCCGTCCGCGCCGACCAGCGGAACCTTCTCGGTGATCGACGGCGCCACCCGGGCCGGAATGTCCTCGGACGCGGCGTCGACGGCGTCCTCCGCCATCACCCGGTAGGTGGTGTACTTGCCGCCCGCGATCGCGACCAATCCCGGCGCCACGCGGGCCACCGCGTGTTCGCGCGAGAGCTTCGAGGTCTCGTCGCTCTCCCCCGCCAGCAACGGTCGCAGTCCCGCGTAGACCCCGTCGATGTCCGCGTGGGTGAGCGGGGTGACCAGCACCTTGTTCACCTGACCGAGGATGTAGTCGATGTCGGCCTTGGTCGCGGCCGGGTGGGCGAGATCGAGATTCCAGTCGGTGTCGGTGGTCCCGATGATCCAGTGACCACCCCACGGAATGACGAACAGCACCGACTTCTCGGTCCGCAGGATGATGGCGGCCTCGCTGACCACCCGGTCGCGCGGGACCACGATGTGCACGCCCTTGCTGGCGCGGACCCGGAATCGGCCGCGCTGGTTCGAGAGCGACTGGATCTCGTCGGTCCACACGCCGGTGGCGTTGATCACGACGTGGCCGCGCACCTCCGCGGTGCTGCCGTCCTCCGAATCACGTACGCGCACACCGGAAACACGATCCGCCTCCCGCAGGAACCCCACGACCTGAGTCGACGTGCGCACCACCGCGCCGTAGTGCGCGGCGGTGCGGGCGACCGTCATGGTGTGGCGGGCGTCGTCGACGACGGTGTCGTAGTAGCGGATACCACCGATCAGCGCACTTCGCTTGAGCCCCGGCGACATTCGCAGCGCAGCCGAGCGGGTCAGGTGCTTCTGGTGCGGCACCGACTTCGCCCCGCCCATCTGGTCGTAGAGCAGGAAACCGGCGGCCATGTACGGCCGCTCCCAGACCCGGTGCGTCAGCGGGAACAGGAACTTCAGCGGCTTGACCAGATGCGGGGCCAGCGTCGAGAGCGAGAGCTCCCGCTCGTGCAATGCCTCTCGCACCAGCCCGAATTCGAGCTGCTCGAGGTAGCGCAGGCCACCGTGGAACATCTTCGACGACCGGGACGAGGTGCCCGAGGCGAAGTCCCTCGCCTCGACCAGCGCCACCCGCAGGCCCCTGGTCGCGGCGTCGAGCGCCGCGCCGGCACCGACGATCCCACCACCGATCACCACCACGTCGAATTGCTCGGATTGCAGGTTGTCCCAGGCCTCTGCCCGCTGCTGCGGACCGAGAAACTGTGCTTCCTGATGCTTGGCCAACGTGAGCTCCCGTGAGTTGTCGACGGATTCTTGTCCAGGCTAGTAGTTTCAAGCCGTGTATGTCGCCGCGATCGATCAGGGCACCACCTCCACCCGCTGCATGATCTTCGATCACGCGGGTGGTGTGGTCGCCGTCGCACAGCAGGAGCACGAGCAGATCTTCCCGCGGGCGGGCTGGGTCGAGCACGACCCGCTCGAGATCTGGCGGGCCGCCCGCGAGGTGACCGCGAAGGCTCTCGCCGGCGCGGACCTGACCGGACACGACATCGTCGCGGTCGGCATCACCAACCAGCGGGAAACGACCGTCGTCTGGGACCGGCGCACCGGCGAGCCCGTCTACAACGCCATCGTCTGGCAGGACACCCGGACCGACGAACTGTGCACCGAGCTCGGGGGCGCGGAGGGGCCGGACCGGTACCGCGAGAGCACCGGGCTGCCCCTGTCGACCTACTTCTCCGGGCCGAAGGTGCGCTGGATCCTCGACAATGTCGAGGGCGTTCGAGCCCGAGCGGAGGCCGGCGAACTGTGCTTCGGCACGATGGACAGCTGGATCGTGTGGAATCTCACCGGCGGCCCGGACGGCGGGCTGCACGTCACCGACGTGACGAACGCGTCCCGGACGATGCTGATGAACCTGCGGACCCTCGACTGGGACGAGCAGATCTGCGCCGACATGGCCGTCCCGATGTCCCTGCTGCCGCAGATCCGCAGCTCCTCCGAACGGTACGGGCAGGTCCGCGAGGGCACCGGCCTCGCCGGTGTGCCGATCACCGGCATCCTCGGCGACCAGCAGGCCGCCACCTTCGGCCAGGCGTGCCTGAGTCCCGGCGAGGCCAAGAACACCTACGGCACCGGGAACTTCCTGCTACTCAACACCGGCACGACGCCGGTGCACAGCAGGCACGGCCTGCTCACCACGGTCTGCTATCGCATCGGCGACGCTCCGGCGGTGTACGCACTCGAGGGTTCGGTCGCGGTCACCGGTTCGCTGGTGCAGTGGCTCCGTGACAACCTCGGCATCATCGGCTCCGCCAAGGAGGTCGAGGAGCTCGCGACCTCGGTACCCGACAACGGCGGCGCCTACTTCGTGCCTGCGTTCTCCGGACTGTTCGCCCCGCGGTGGCGGTCGGACGCGCGCGGCGCCATCGTCGGCCTGACCAGGTTCGTCAACAAGGGACACCTGGCGCGAGCCGCGCTCGAGGCCACGGCATTTCAGACCCGCGAGGTGATCGAGGCCGCGGCCGCCGATTCCGGGGTGAAGCTGACCTCCCTCAAGGTCGACGGCGGCATGGTGCTCAATCAGACCCTGATGCAGTTCCAGTCCGACATCCTCGACGTCCCGGTGATCCGGCCGGTGGTCAACGAGACCACCGCGCTCGGCGCGGCCTACGCGGCCGGGCTCGCGGTCGGCTTCTGGTCGAGCGAGGAGGACATCCGGGCCAACTGGGAGGTCGGGCAGACCTGGACTCCCGCCATGACCGCCACCGAACGCGATCGGCTCTACCGGGAATGGAACAAGGCGGTCGAGCGGACCTACGACTGGGTCGACTGACCCACCCCCACACCTTCCCAATGTCGCATCGGTTCGGGTGGGTCGAACCAGTGTGACATCGGGGAGGTGGGCGGTCAGGGGGTGAGCGAGTGGTGCGCCTGCCCGAGCCGCTCGACCGCCAGTTCCAGGGTCTGCGCGGTGTTCGTCGTGAAACACAGCCGTGCCCCGTGGCGATGTCCGCCGTCGACCGCGAAGGCCGAGCCGGGGACGAAGGCGACGCGCCGCTCGACCGCCCTCTGCAGCAACGCGTCGGTGTCGGTGCCGTCGCGAAACTCCACCCAGCTGAACATGCCGCCACCCGCCGGGGTCGACTCCACCGACTCGCCGAACTCGGCGGTGAGCGCGGCGTGCAGCGCCTCCGCCCGCGCCCCGTACGCGGCGCGGATCGCAGCCAGGTGTTCGTCCAGCCACGGCGCGTCGGCCAGCAGTCCGGCCGCAATCTGCTGGGTCAGGGTCGACCCGCACAGGTCGGCGCCCTGCTTGACCAACTCGACCGCCGCGCACAGCTCCCGGGGTCCGCGCAGCCAGCCGACCCGGAGTGCGGGCGCGAGGATCTTCGACGCGCTCGACAGCCTGATCACCCGGTCTGATTGTGCGGCAACGGGATCCGGTGGCGCGCTGCCGTAGTACAACTCACCGTACGGATCGTCCTCGACGATCCAGAACCCGAAGCGCTCGGCCAGCCCGGCCAGGTGCGCGCGCCGCGCGGCGGTCATGGTGGCGCCGCGCGGGTTGTGGAAGTTGCTCACGGTGTGCACCACCACCGGCCTCTCGCCCTGGTCGAGCAACTCCTCGAGGCGGTCGGTGCGCATGCCGTCGACGTCGACGGGCACCGTGAGCACCCGGGACTCCGCGGCCCGAAAGACCTGCAGCGCACCGGTGTATGCGGGTTCCTCGACCACCACACTCGCACCCGGATCGAGCAGGACCTGGGCCAGCAGGCTCAGCGCCTGCTGGGAGCCGTGGGTGACGACCACCTCGTGCGGGCTCACCGCACCCCCGACCTCGCGCGACGCGATCACCTCCCGCAGGCCGAACCACCCCGCCGTCTCCGTGTACTGCAGCGCGCCCGACGCGCCGAGCACCCGTTCGGACTCCTGCCGAATCCGTTCACGCGGAACGAGTTCGGGATCGGGCAGGCCTCCGGCGAGGCTGACGACGTCGGGGCGCGCGGTGACGGTGAGCAGGTCGCGGATGGCGGAACTGCGCAGTGCGCCCATCCGACGGGCGAGAGTGAGGGACATGAGACCTCCCAGGAGGCAGCGGAACGAACGAGGTGAGGGCACCTGATCGCCGGCGGATCCGCGGGGCGGGAGGCGTCGAAGGGGCCGGGGGTACCGGCCGACCCTCCGACTATCGCACGAAATCGTCCACCAAGTGAACCATTCGTCTCACATGTCGAGAACGGTCAGTCGAGGTCGTCGTGCCGCATCAGCTGGCGCGCGGCCTCGGTGATCGAACCGGTCAGCGACGGGTACACCGAGAAGGTCTGCGCCAGGTCGTTGACCGAGAGGTTGTTCTGGACCGCGATCGCGATCGGCAGGATCAACTCGGACGCCGTCGGCGCGACCACCACACCACCGATCACGACGCCGGTCGCCGGTCGGCAGAAGATCTTCACGAAGCCGCGCCGCAACCCCGACATCTTGGCGCGCGGGTTCGTGTTCAGCGGCAGCATCACCGTGCGGGCGGGCACCTCGCCCCCGTCGATGGCGGCCTGGCTGACGCCGACGGTCGCGATCTCCGGGCGGGTGAACACCGCGGACGCGACGGTCTTGAGCTTGATCGGGCTCACGCCCTCGCCGAGGGCGTGGTACATCGCGATGCGCCCCTGCATGGCCGCGACCGAGGCCAGCGGCAGCAGGCCGGTGCAGTCGCCTGCGGCGTAGATCCCCGAGACCGAGGTGCGCGAGACCCGGTCCACCCGCAGGTATCCGCCCTTGTCGAGGTCGATGCCCACCTTCTCGAGCCCCAGACCCGCGGTGTTCGGCGTCGACCCCACGGTCATCAACGCGTGGCTGCCCGTCACCGTGCGACCGTCCGCCAACTTGACCAGCACGCCGTCGGCGGTGCGCTCGACGGCGTCCGCGCGGGCGTGCTTGACCAGGTTCACTCCGCGCTCGGAGAGCGCCTCCTCGAGCACCAGGGCCGCGTCCGCGTCCTCGTGCGGCAGCACCCGGTCCCGGCTCGAGACCATGGTCACCTGCACGCCCATCTCCGTGTAGGCCGAGACGAACTCGGCACCGGTGACACCCGAACCGACCACGACGAGGTGCTCGGGCAGCGCCTCCAGGTCGTAGAGCTGACGCCAGTTCAGAATCCGCTCACCGTCGGGCTGCGCGGTGGGCAGGATGCGCGGGGACGCACCGGTCGCGATGAGCACCACGTCCGCGTCGAGGATCCGCTCGGACCCGTTCTCCAGGTTGGCCCGCACCTGGTGCACGGCCATCCCGATCACGGAGTCGATCAGTTCCGCGGTGCCGAAGAGCAGGTCCACGCCGGCACTCTGCAGCTTGTCGCGGATGTCGGCGGACTGCGCCTGCGCGAGGCTCTTGACGCGGGAGTTGATCTTCGGCAGGGAGACGGTGGCCTGCGACAGGTCGAAGCTGATTCCGAGATCGCTCGCCTTGCGCATGTCGGTCCGCAGACCGGTGGAAGCGATGAATGTCTTCGACGGCACGCAGTCCCACAGCACGCAGGCGCCGCCGACGCCGTCCGAATCGACCAACGACACGGTCGCGCCGTGCTGGGCCGCAACCAGGGCAGCCTCGTAGCCCGCCGGTCCGCCACCAATGATCACGATCCGGGTCATTCATCCTCCATGTTTCGGCAGGTTCGCGCATATCTCGGTGTGTCCACGCTATTCCACCGCAGCTCGCGCTCGCACTCTGGCACGAGTTCCATGCGCCGAACGGGTCGGAAAATGCTGTGTGCGGTTCGCGGTCCGCCCGGTACGGTTTAGGCTTTCGCCGTGCCGATTTACGCCGCCTACGGATCCAACATGCACCCAGAGCAGATGCTCGAGCGCTGCCCGCACTCCCCCATGGCGGGAACCGGCTGGCTGAGCGGCTGGCGGCTGACCTTCAGCGGTGGCGACATCGGCTGGGAGGGCGCGCTCGCGACCGTGGTCGAGGACCCCGACTCCCGCGTGTTCGTGGTGCTCTACGACGTCCCCGACGAGGACGAGGTCAGCCTCGACCGCTGGGAGGGGTCCGAGCTGGGGATCCACCGCAAGATCCGGCTGCGGGTGGACACCGACGGCGAGCCCGTCCTGGCCTGGCTGTACGTGCTCGACGCCTACGAGGGCGGGCTCCCCTCGGCGCGGTACCTCGGCGTGATGGCCGACGCGGCGGAGATCGCCGGCGCACCCGCCGACTACGTCCGCGATCTGCGCACCCGCAACAGCCGCAATGTCGGCCCGGGGACCTCGGGCTTCTCCGGCTGAACCGCCTAGATCGCGGCTCCGCCGAGCACGAGGTTGACCAGCACCCGCACCCCGACGGCGAGCGCCCGCTCGTCCAGGTCGAAGGTCGGCTGGTGGATGTCGAGCTGCTCGCCGATACCCGACCAGACGCCGAGACGCGCCATCGCACCCGGCACCTCCTCGAGGTACCAGGAGAAGTCCTCGCCGCCACCCGACTGCGGGGTGTCCGCCAGTGCGCCGGGACCGAGCGCGGAGATCGCGCGCTCGAACATCCGGGTCGAGACCTCGTCGTTGACCACCGGCGGCACCCCGCGGCGATAGTTCAGCTCGTAGCGCACGCCCGTCGGGGCGAGCAGGCCGTTGACGATCTCGCGCACCAGCGGCTCGAGCAGCGCCCAGGTCTCGTGGTCCCCGGTCCGCACCGTGCCGACCAGCCTGCCCGACTGCGGGATCGCGTTCGGCGCCTGGCCCGCGGTGACCGCGCCCCAGACCATCACCGTGCTCGTCCGAGGATCGATCCGGCGGCTGAGCATGCCGGGCAGTCCGGTGATGACGGTGCCGAGCGCGTAGACCAGGTCGGTGGTCAGGTGCGGCCGCGACGTGTGTCCACCGGGCGAGTCGAGCACCAGCTCGACCGTGTCGGCCGCGGACGTGATCGCGCCGAGCCGCACCCCGACCTGACCCGCCGCGAGCCGCGGATCACAGTGCAGGGCAAAGATTCTCGCCACGTCCTGCATGGCACCCGCGGCGACGACGTCCAACGCGCCGCCCGGCATGACCTCCTCGGCCGGCTGGAAGATCAGGCGGACGCCGACCGGCAGGTCCGGCATCCTCGCCAGCGCGAGGCCCGTTCCGAGCAGGATGGTGGTGTGGGCGTCGTGACCGCACGCGTGCGAGACGCCGGCGACGGTGGACGCGTACGGGGCACCGGTGTCCTCCTGCAGAGGCAGCGCGTCCATGTCCGCGCGCAGCGCGATCCGCGGGCCGTCCGGGCCGATGTCACACGTCAGTCCGGTCCCCCCGGGCAGGATTCGCGGCTCGAGCCCGGCCGCGATCAGCCGTGTCGCGACGAACTCGGTGGTGGCGAACTCGCGGCGGGCCAGCTCGGGATGCGCGTGGATGTGCCGCCGCCACCGCGAGAGGTCCTCGGTGTGCTCGGCGATCCAGCGGTCGATCGATGCGGTCACGACCGGCCCACCCCACGCCGACGCTCCTCGTTGCGTCGCTGCGCACCCTGGAGCAGTCGCTCACGCTGCGCGCGATCGGTGGCGGCGGCGATCGCGGTGCCCGCCAGCGCTCGGGCACCGTCGAGCACCGCGCGATCCGCCGAGGCGGTGACGCAGGCCGCGGCGAACTCCGGCTGGTGGGTCACCGCGCCGGCCGAGTCGATGCCGATCACCGGATGGATGCCCGGGAGCACGTGCGTGACGTTCCCCATGTCGGTACTGCCCAACGGACGAGATCCTTCCCATTCCGGGGCCAGCGGCGTGCGCCCCGCCTTCTCGATCAGTTCACGGTAGACCTGCACCAGCCAGGGGTCCGGTCGCAGTTCCGTGTAATTCGGTGACACGGTTCGAATCTCGTGACTGCAGCCGGCGGCCAGCGCCCCCGCCTCGAAACACGCCAGGGCCCGGTCGGTCAGATCCGCGAGCGAGTCGGCGGTCCGGGCACGCAGGTAGTACAGCATCTCGGTGCGCGCGGGCACGATGTTCGGCGCGGTCCCGCCGTCGCTGACGATCCCGTGCATCTGCTGCCCAGCGGACAGGTGCTGACGCAGCAACCCGAGCCCCACCTGAGCGACGGTGGCGGCGTCGGCGGCATTGCGTCCGAGCTGCGGGGCAGCCGACGCGTGCGCCTCCCGCCCGCTGAAGGTGACCGCCAGATCTGCCATCGCGAGCGAGGTGGCGCCCGCGATGTCCTCGGGCCCCGGATGCACCATCAGAGCCGCGCCGAGTCCGTCGAACGCACCGCGCTCGAGCATCAGGACCTTGCCGCCGCCGCTCTCCTCGGCCGGGGTGCCGAGCACGCGGATCGTGATGCCGAGCCGATCGGCCAGCGGCGCAAGCGCGAGACCCGCGCCGACCGCCGCGGCTGCAATGATGTTGTGCCCGCAGGCATGACCGATCTCGGGCAGCGCGTCGTACTCTGCACAGATCCCGATCACGAGTTCACCGCTGCCGTACGTCGCACTGAAAGCAGTCGGCAGGTCTGCGATCGGCGCCTCGATCTCGAACCCGTACTGGGAGAGCAGGTCCGCCGTCTTCGCGGCGCTGCGATACTCCGCGAACGCGAGCTCGGGCTCGGCGTGGATGGAATGGGACAACCCGATCAGGTCGGCCTGCGCCGAGGCGACCGCGTCGTCCACTTCCGAGTTCACGGTTTCAGTCTCTCATCTACCGCTGCAGGCCACCTCGACCAACCCGAGGCTTCGCCCGAGGAGCCACCTCGACCAACCCGAGGCTTCGCCCGAGGAGCCACCTCGACCAACCCGAGGCTTCGCCCGAGGAGCCCCTCCGGCGGATGCCGATGGTGCCCGATCAGGGCACCATCGGCCGGGGACTCACCCGAAGCTGAGGTTGCTCGGGTCCGTCGCGGTGGCGAGCCCGGCGAGGATCGGGCCGTGGATTCCACGCTTGATGCCCGCGAGGTTCGGGCCGCGCAGGTTCGTCGTCGCGGCGGCGCGGGCCACCGCGGCGGCCAGCACGCCTTCGCCCTCCGCGGTGTCGTTGACGATGCCTGCCGCGAGGGCGTCCGCCCCGCCGTAGCGCCGGCTGGTCGTCATGGCCTCGACCGCGGTCGGGCGCGGCAACTGCAGCGTCATCAGTGCGTTCATGCCGACAGTGAAGGGCATGTTGAGCGCGGCCTCGGGCAGGCTGTAGTACCCGCGGTCGGACCGCATCACCCGGAGGTCGTGCGAGGTCGCGAGCATCGCCCCGGCACCGAACGCGTGCCCCTGCACGGCCGCGACCGTGGTCATCGGGAAGGTGAGCAGCCGCGCGAACACGGTGTGCACGCGGTCGAGGTACCAGTGCGACTTGTCCAGGTTTCCGAACAGCCAGTCGGTGTCGAGCCCGTTGGTGAAGAACTTGCCGGTGGCCGCCGTGACGAGCGCGGCGGGACCGTCGTGGGCCTCGACCTCGTCCAGCTTGGCGTGAATCGCGTCGATCCAGTCGGGATGGAAGCGGTTCTCGCTGTCGGTCTGACCCTCGTTGCCGAGGTACAGGATGAAGACGTCGCCGTCGCGCTCGAGATAAGGCATGGCCGAATACTACCTACGAGTAACTTCGCCTGTCGTCAGTACTGTGTCCGGTCATGGGCAACCTCGAGCAGCAGGCCGCGCACGTCCTCGGTGAACGCACCGGAGTCCCGAGGCACGACGTCGCGATCGTCCTCGGCTCCGGCTGGCAGGAGGCCGCGGACGCCTTCGGCCCGCCGCAGGCGACGGTGCCGATGGCCGACCTGCCCGGTTTCGCCGCCCCCACCGCGTCCGGGCACGCCGGCGAACTGCGGTCCGTCCGGGTCGGTGACCACTCGGTCCTGCTGATGCTCGGGCGCACCCACGCCTACGAGGGGCACGACCTGTCCCGGGTCGTGCACCCGGTGCGCACCGCGTGCGCCGCGGGCGCGGGCACCGTCGTCCTGACCAACGCGGCGGGCGGGATCCGGGAGGGCCTGAGCGTCGGCGAGCCGGTGCTGATCGCCGACCACCTGAACCTCACTGCGCGCTCGCCGCTCGTGGGAGCCGAGTTCGTCAATCTGGTCGACGCCTACTCCCCCGAACTGCGTGACCTCGCACGGCGCATCGAGCCGTCGCTCACCGAGGGCGTGTACGCCGCGCTGCCCGGGCCGCACTACGAGACACCCGCGGAGATCCGGATGCTCCGCACGCTGGGCGCGGACCTGGTCGGGATGTCGACCGTGCACGAGACGATCGCGGCGCGGGCGGTCGGTGCACGGGTGCTCGGACTGTCGCTGGTGACCAACCTCGCCGCCGGGATCACCGGCCGGCCGCTCGACCACACCGAGGTGCTCGCCGCGGGCGCCGCCTCCGCGGGCCGGATCGGAGTCCTGCTCCGCGAACTGGTGGCCGCGCTGTGAGTCTGCTCTTCGGCACGGCGGGCCTGCGCGGTCCACTCGGCGACGGACCGGACTGCATGAATCTCGCCGTCGTCGTCCGCACCACCGCCGGCCTCGCCGCCTGGCTGCGGGGCCGCTGCCTCGGCGGCTCCACGGTGGTGGTGGGCCGGGACGCTCGTCACGGCTCCGCCGAGTTCGCCGAGGCGGCCGCCGAAGTGCTTGCCGCGGAGGGCTTCTCCGTGGTCGTGCTGCCCCGGCCGCTGCCGACCCCGGTACTCGCCTTCGCGGTCCGCCGGCTCGGCGCGCAGGCCGGAGTCCAGATCACCGCATCGCACAACCCGGCCACCGACAACGGGTACAAGGTGTACGTCGACGGTGGCGCGCAGCTGATCTCACCGACAGACCGGGAGATCGAACAGGCCGTCGAATCCGTCGGTCCCGCCGCGTCGGTGCCCCGGCTGCCGGTCTCGCCGGCCGACGACACCCTGGTCTGCGAGTACCTGGCGAGGGTCGCGGCGCTGCCGCGTGGCGAGGAGCGTCGCCTGCGGATCGCCCTGACCCCCCTGCACGGGGTGGGCGGAGCGACCGCGATCGCTGCGCTCACAGCAGCAGGGTTCACCGATGTGCACACCGTCGCAGAACAATTCGAACCCGATCCGGACTTCCCGACCGTCGATTTCCCGAACCCGGAGGAGCCGGGGGCCACCGACGCGCTGCTCGAACTGGCGGCGCGGGTGGACGCGGACCTGGCGATCGCGCTCGATCCGGACGCGGACCGCTGCGCGGTGGGTGTGCCCGGTCCCGACGGGTGGCGGATGCTCAGCGGCGACGAACTCGGCGCGGTCCTCGGCGAGCACGTGCTTGGCACTGCAGGCCCGGACCCCCTCGTCGCCACCACGATCGTGTCCTCGCAACTGCTGGCACGGATCGCCGCGGCACGCGGGGCACGGTTCGCGCAGACACTCACCGGATTCAAGTGGCTGGTCAGGTCGGGGCCGGGCCTCGTGTACGCGTACGAGGAGGCGATCGGGTACTGCGTCGACCCGGACTCCGTGCGGGACAAGGACGGTATCGCGACGGCGGTCCTCACGGCGGGACTCGCCGCCGCGCTGAAGGCCGGCGGCCGGTCGCTGCTCGACGTCCTCGACGATCTCGCGCTCGAGTTCGGCGTGCACGCGACCGCCCAGGTCTCCCGGCGGGTCGGGCACCAGGACGAGTTGGTCGACCTCATGACCCGGCTGAGGTCCGACCTGCCCACGCAGCTGGCCGGCGACGCGGTGACCGCCGAGGACCTGTCGGACCGGCGGGGCCAGGAACGCACGGACGCGGTGGTGCTGCAGGGAGGGCGCACGCGAATGGTGGTGCGGCCGTCCGGAACCGAGCCGAAGCTCAAGTGCTACCTCGAGGTGGTGGAGCAGGTCAGCGGCCCGGCGGACCTGGCCCGCGCCCGCGCCGCGGCCACCGCCCGGCTGACAGCGGTGGCCGAACACGCACGCCGGCTGTGAGCTGTCCCTAGACTGCGGGGCAATGAACGAGGACCCGTCGCGGTACGCACCGACCCAAGAGCCGGAACCCGATTCGGGTGAGTACCCCCACAATCCCCCCGCCACGGGCGGACCCGCACATCCGCACCACTGGCGACTGCCGATCCTGCTCGGGTCGTTCGCGGTCGGACTGATCGTCGCGACCGCGATCATCGCGACCGCGCTGGTCGTGATCCGGGAATCGGGCACGGACGCCGCGCCCGCGGCACTGCCCGCGCCGAGCACCGTCGTGGTCACGGTGACCGCGACCGTCGAACCGCCCGCTCCCCCGGCACCGGCACCGCCGCCCGCGCCCACCACCGTCGTCGTCGAGGCCGCGCCACCGCGCGAGGCGCCCGAGCCCGTCGCCGCACCCTCCGCGCCGGGGCTGGGCGTCAGCGGCACCGACGCCCAGGGGTTCGTGAGCTATTCCGGCGCCCGGTGCGATTCCGTCAATCCCGCGGTGGCCGTGGGCCGGACGTCGCGGTCGCTGGTGTCGATCTGCCAGACCGGCACGGGCGGCCTGTACTACCGCGCGGTGCGACTGAGCGACGGCGCGACGATCGAACTCGACGGGCCACTGCGCATCGGCGACCTGTTCGTCGTGACGAACGGGTCGACGTCCTACTCGCTCTCGCCCGGTGCGCTCGTCATCACCCGCGGCACGACCATCCTCGCGCGCGAGCCAATGCTCGAGTTCGCATCGCGCTGACCGGCATCCGCTAGATGTTGCGAGGACCGAACTGACGGTCGCCCGCATCGCCGAGACCGGGCACGATGTACGCGTCCTCGTTCAGTCCCTGGTCGACACTGGCGGTGACGAGGCGGACCGGGAACCCGGACTCCTCGAGCGCGGTGACGCCCTGCGGCGCCGCGACGACGCAGACGGCGGTGATGTCGGTGGCGCCGCGGTCGACGAGCAGTTCGATGGTGCGCACCATCGACCCACCGGTCGCGAGCATCGGGTCGAGTACGTAGACGGGGACGGCGGACAGGTCGCTCGGCAGCGATTCGAGATACGGCACCGGCTGATGGGTCTGTTCGTCCCGGGCCATCCCGACGAAGCCCACCTGCGACTGCGGGATCAGCGAACTCGCCTGCTCGACCATGCCGAGGCCCGCGCGCAGCACCGGCACCAGCAGCGGCGGGTGCGCCAGCCGGACGCCGCGGGCAGGCGCGACCGGCGTCTGCACCTCGAACACCTCGACCTCGGCATCCCGGATGGCCTCGTAGATCAGCATCTGGGTCAGCTCGCGCAACGCGGCCCGAAAGGCCGGATTGTCGCTGCGGGCGTCACGCATCGTGGTCAACAGGGAAGCCGCCAACGGATGATCCACCACTCGCGTGTCCATGGCCGACAGAATATGCGCCGGCGACGTCGCGGTGGAACCGGACCACGGTGGACTGCGTCCAAACTCGTGACAGCACGTCCGGCCTCGCGGCGGGCACTGTCACCGATCTGCAACCGACGACCGGGGGGATTGCCGAGATGACACAGATTTCTGCGGTGACCGACGGCATTCGCGCCTATGGCGTGACCGCCGAGACGATGTCGGCCCAGGTGCGCGCCGCTGCGGTGGGGGCCGCGGCGGCGGGCCCGGCGATGCTCGGGCCGGTGTTCGGCCTGATCGGCGGCGACTTCCTCGTCGCGTTCGCCTCCGCGCACGGCGGGCACGCCGCCGCACTGCGCGACCTCGCGGACGACCTCGGCAGCATGAGTTCGACCGCCGCCGCCTCCGCTCTGGCCTACGACACCGCCGACCTCGGTGCCGCCGACGGACTCGACGCGTCCGGCAAAGGCCTGGAGGCGTGAGCATGATCGGCATCGACCTGCTCGCCCGTCCCCTGGTCGAGCTGCTGGAGACCTTCGGCACCGGGGTCATGCCCTCCGACGGACCCGCGGACGCACTTCGGGTCGCCTCCGCTGCCCTCGACTCGGCCTACGCGGTCGGCAAACTCGGCCTCGCCGAGCTCGGCGGCGTGTGGTCGGGCAACGCCGCGCGCACCGCGAGCGCGAAGGCCGAGCAGGCCCAGTCCCAGCACGTCGTGCTGTCCGACCGCGGGCAGGAGATCGCACGGGTGCTCACCGCCGCGTCACGGGACGTCAATGCCGGCATGGCCGAACTCGAGGCGATCGTGCAGTCCTTCGTCTCGGTCGCCGTTGCCGCCGGACCCGCCCTCGCGACGCCGGCCGGCCAGATCGCCGTCGTCGCGTCGGCCATCGACCACCTGTCCCGCGGCCTCGCCGTGGTGGCCCGGGTGCGGGCCGAGTTGACCGCGCACACCTCGGCGATGACCGAACTCACCGCGCCGGACCCGTCCCAGGGCACGACGGACCCGGCGCTCGCGCAGGCATCGGTGCGCCCGTCCGGTGCCGGGCCGAGCATGTCGCGGCCGCCCGCACTGCAGGGCGGCGACGCGTTCAGCGGCTTCGGCCGGGGTTTCGCCCAGGCGGCGTCCACCACACCGGGCGAGAGCTACGCGGGATTCGGCGGGAGCAGCATGTTCGGACCCGGATCGAGCAGTGAGCCGTCCGCGGGCGGCCGGCCGGTGGTGCACCCTCGGGGCGGCAGCGTCGATCCTCTCGGCAGCCGCGGCGGCGTCCTGGTCTCGCTGCCCGACGGCAGCACCGCGGTGGCGCCGAACCAGGAGGCCGCCGACGCCGTCCGCAACGCGTTGACCCAGCAGGGTGTCCCGTACGTGTGGGGCGGCACCTCCCCGGGCGAGGGGCTGGACTGTTCGGGTCTGACCCAGTGGGCGTACGGGGAGGCGGGCGTGAACCTGCCCCGCCTGGCCGATCAGCAGGACATCGGTATCCAGGTCGACCGGTCGGATCTCATGCCCGGCGACCTCGCGGTCTGGGACGGTCACGTCGCGATGGTGATCGGGAACAACCAGATGGTCGAAGCGGGCGATCCGGTCAGCGTGAGCGCGGTGCGAACCGACAACATCGGAATGGGATTCCGCGGCTTCTACAGGCCGACCGCATGAGCGCCCCGCACGACGCCGATTCACCGGCCGCCGGCGTCCCCGACACCGCCTCGGCGACGACGAGCAACCGGTCCGGCACGGTCACGGTCACGGCGACCGACCGTGGTCAGCCGTCGGAGGTCTGCATCGACCAGCGAGAGCTGCGCTACGGCAGCGGTCGGTTGGCCGCCGCGATCCTCGAGATCTGCCACGCGTCGGCGGCCGAGGCCAAGGTCCGTCGGCGTGAGGACCTCGCCCGCGCCGGGGTGCGGGCGGACATACTGGACCGCCTCGGCCTGCCCACCCGCGAGGAGTTGGCCCGCTCACAGCGGACCGACGAACTGGACGAGCCCGCACCGACGAGCTGGATGCGGCCGCTGTGAGCGAGCGAAACCATAGCCCTGTGAGCGAGCGAAACCATGACCCTGTGAGCGAGCGAAACATCATGGGCGAGCGAAACGTTCACACTGCGAACGAGATGGACCCCGTCGTCGCCCGCGCAGCGCAGCGCATCGAGAACCTGGAACAGGCCCTGCGCGGGCTGACGACACTGCGGGCCCGAGTCACCCACGAGTCCGGTCTGGTGACCGTGGAGGTCGACGAGCAGGGCGGTCTGCGCGACCTTCGGATCGTCGAAGCGCTCGACCGCGTCGATGCCCGCGACCTCGGGCGTGCCGTCGTCGAGGCGACCGCGGCGGCCGCCGAGATCGTCGCCGGGCGACGGGATCAGATCCTGGCATCGCTTCACGACGCACTGACCTACTAGGCTTCGCGCCATGGCTGGAGACATCGTCCCGATCCAACTCGGTCTCACCGACGGAGACCTCGTCACCCTGTGGGCCCCGCGGTGGCGTGAGGGGGACGACGAGTGGGAGGCGTTCCTCGGGCACGAGGAGAACCTCTACGCCTTCGCGTCGGTCGCCGACCTGACCGCATTCATCCGGGTCGAGACCGATCACGACCTGGTCGAGCACCCCTCGTGGCCGACGGTGGCGGCGCTGTCCGCGGACGAGTTCGAGCCGGACGAGGAACACGCCTACGACCTGATCGGGGTGCCCGAGCTCGCCGCGGGCGACCCGGACGCGGAGACCCTGAACGAACTCGACGCGACGCTCGAGATGGTGCGCACCATCGGCGAGGTCTGCGAACTCGACGTGGTCATCCGATTCTTCAGCTCGCACCCCATCCTGCGGGCGCTTCCGAGTGGGGTCGCGACCTTCGTCGGACGCGACGGCGAGGAGCTGTGGGACCAGGTCGGTGCCGCGGTCGCGGCCGGCTGGGACAACGTGCTGGACGCCGTCGACGGGATCGTCGCGGTGCCCGAGGTCGACCCGGCCGCGGTCGCGGTCGCCGAGGCGGAGATCCTGGCCGCGGAGGAGAACGTCGTCGACGCGGACGACGCGGCGGAGGAGTCCGACGAGGACGCCGACGACCTCGAATTCATGACGCTCAACCTCGACGACGAGATCGTCGACCCGACCGCCCTTGCCGCGGAAGACGATTCGTTCTGGACCTCGGTCGGCATCGACCCGGTGAAGATCATCACCTCGTCCGCCACCTACTTCACCCTGCGGTGCTACCTCGACGACGACCCGGTGTTCCTCGGCAAGTCCGGACGCATCCTGGTCTTCACCTCGGAGCGGGCGCTGGCCCGCTACCTCGCCGACAACCACGACCACGACCTCGCGCGGGTGAGCACCTACGGGGACGTTCAGGCCGCGGCGGTGGACGGCTCGCTGGAGGTCGAGGTCACCGACGAGAACGTCTACGTGCTGCCCGGACTCGCCGACGACCTGGCCGCGGGACCGCGGGCCGTGGACGCCGACCAGCTGGACCTGGCGGTCGAACTGTTCACCGACGCCGCGGAGTACGCGCGCGACGAGTCCACCGAGCAGGCGCTCGCGGCGTCCACTCCCCTCGGCTGGTACGTCTCCTACGTGCTCGACCCGGATCCGAACCGGATGTCGCCGAGCGCGCCGTTCACCGCCGAGTCCGAGTCCTGGCGGGCACTCGAGCAGGAGTTCGAGACGCGACTGCGCCCGGAGTAGCGGCGGCCGCTCACCCGATCAGCACCGCGTAGCCCGGCTTGACGACCTCGTCGATCAGCCGGAGCCGGTCCGGGAACGGGATGAAGGCCGACTTCATCGCGTTGATCGTGAACCGCTCGAGGTCGCTCCACCCGTAGCCGAAGGTGGTGGCGAGCTTGACCATCTCCTCGCTCATGCTGGTCGCGCTCATCAGCCGGTTGTCGGTGTTGACGGTGACCCGGAACCGCAGCCGGGCGAGCAGGTCGAACGGGTGCTTCTCGAGGCTGGACACCGCGCCGGTCTGCACGTTCGAACTCGGGCACAGCTCCAGCGGGATGCGCTTGTCCCGCACGTAGTTCGCGAGCCGTCCCAGCTCTGCCGAGTCCGCGGAACTCACCGCGATGTCGTCGGTGATCCGCACCCCGTGGCCGAGCCGGTCGGCGCCGCAGAAGGCGATGGCCTCGTGGATGGACGGCAGGCCGAACGCCTCACCCGCGTGAATCGTGAAGTGCGCGTTGTTCGCCCGCATGTGTTCGAAGGCGTCCAGGTGCCTGCTCGGCGGGTGCCCGGCCTCGGCGCCGGCGATGTCGAACCCGACCACACCCCGGTCCCGGAACCGGACCGCGAGCTCGGCGATCTCGAGCGAGCGGGCGGCGTGGCGCATCGCGGTGAGCAGGCAGCCGATCCGGATCTGCTGCCCCTGCTCGCGCGCGAGCGCCACACCTTCCTCGAAGCCGAGGAGCGTGTGGTGCACCACCTCGTCGAGGCTCAGGCCCTGCTCGAGGTGCTGCTCGGGCGCGAAGCGGACCTCCGCGTACACCACCGAGTCCGCCGCGAGGTCGAGCGCGCACTCGCGGGCGACCCGGGCGAGCCCCTCGGGCGTCTGCATGACCGCGACGGTGTGCTCGAAGGTCTCGAGGTACCGCTCGAGCGAGCCGCTGCCCGCCGCGTCCGCGAACCAGGCGGCGAGGGAGTCCGCGTCGTTCGCGGGTAGTCGGTCGTACCCGCAGTCGTGGGCCAGTTCGAGGACGGTGGCGGGCCGAAGTCCGCCGTCGAGGTGGTCGTGCAGCAGCGCCTTCGGAGCGGTCCGCACGGTCGGGAGGTCGAGAGGTGCCGGGCTCATGTGTCGACGCTAGACCCGCACGAGCCCGATGCGGTCGATGACCAGCGGCTCCTCCGGCGGCGTGTCGCCGACCGACCAGGCGCCGTCGAGCGCCAGCCGCGCGGCGGCGAACCTGGCGGGGGTGTCGGTGTGCAGGGTGAGCAGCGGCTGCCCCGCAACGACGGTGTCGCCGGGCCGGGCGTGCCACTGCACCCCGGCACCGGACTGCACCGGCTGCCCCTGCCGCTCGCGCCCGGCGCCGAGCCGCCAGGCGGCCACGCCGACCGCCATCGCGTCGAGGCGTGTCAGCACACCGGATTCCGTCGCGGTCACCACGTCCCGCTCGCGCGCGGTCGGCAACGGCGCGGCGGGATCGCCGCCCTGGGCCCGCAGCATGGCCCGCCACCGGTCCATCGCCCTGCCGTCGCGCAACGCCTCGGCCGGGTCCTGCCCGTCGAGTCCTGCGGCGCAGAGCATTTCGCGGGCCAGTGTCAGCGTCAGTTCCACCACGTCCGCAGGCCCGCCCCCGGCGAGCACCTCCAGGGACTCGGCGACCTCGAGCGCATTGCCCGCCGAGCAACCGAGCGGGGTGTCCATCGCGGTGAGCAGCGCGACGGTACGCACGCCTGCGTCCGCGCCCAGTTCGACCATCGTGGTGGCGAGTTCGCGGGCGTCGGCGGCGTTCTTCATGAACGCGCCCGATCCAACCTTCACGTCCAGCACCAGCGCGCCCGCGCCCTCGGCGATCTTCTTGCTCATGATCGAGCTGGCGATCAGGGGTATGGACTCGACGGTTCCGGTCACGTCCCGCAGCGCGTACAACTTGCGGTCCGCCGGCGCCAGGTCGGCGCCCGCCGCACAGACCACCGCGCTGACCGCCGGGTCCGCGAGGATGGCGCCGATCTCCGCGGGTGACAGATCCGCGCGCCAGCCCGGCACCGACTCCAGCTTGTCGAGGGTGCCGCCGGTGTGGCCGAGCCCCCGACCGGACAGCTGGGGAACCGCCGCGCCGCAGGCGGCGACCAGCGGCGCCAGCGGCAGGGTGATCTTGTCCCCCACCCCGCCGGTCGAGTGCTTGTCGACGGTCGGCCTGGCCAGCGCACTGAGGTCCATGCGGCGTCCGGTGCGGATCATCGCGTGGGTCCAGGCGGCGGTCTCGGCGCGGGTCATGCCACGGAAGACGATGGCCATGGCCAGCGCGGACATCTGCTCGTCGGCGACGTCGCCGCGGGTGTACGCGCCGATCAGCCACCCGATCTGCGCGTCCGTCAGCTCGCGACCGTCGCGTTTTGCGGTGATGAGCGAGACCGCGTCGGCGATCACGGTGTCGGTCCCTGGTCGCTGCGCCGCACCCTGGCCAGATCGTCAGGGCCGAACGCCTGCGGCAGCAGGTCACCGAGCGCAACCGCACCGGTCGCGGTGTCGATCAGCAGCTCCACCCCGCCGTGTTCGAAAAGCAGTTGCCTGCACCGCCCGCAGGGCATCAGTACCTGGCCGAGCGCGTCGCGGCAGGAGAACGCCACCAGGCGGCCGCCGCCGGTCGCGTGTAAGTTACTGACGAGTCCACATTCGGCGCACAGGCCGAGTCCGTATGAGACATTTTCCACATTGCATCCGGTGACAACACGACCGTCGTCGACTAGGGCCGCCGCCCCCACCGGGAAGTTCGAGTACGGCGCGTACGCACACCTCATGACGCTATCTGCTTTGTCGCGCAACATCTTCCAGTCAATCTCGGGCACAGTTCACCATCAAAGCACGCGCACTGAATGGATGCAGAAGATCGTCGCGAACCCCGCCGACGGCATTGGACAGGCAAACCTAAGATGCCTCCGGGGCGCTCGTACGAACCGCCTGTCGAATTAGTTCCCAGATTGGCCGGGGATTACAGTGCAGGAAGTCGGTTCAGGTACACGTCGCGCCAAGGCTGAAAACTCCAGGGTCGTCCCAGATGAAACAGCCAAACGGGGTGCGACACGTCCACCAAAGACGTTGGAGGCACAGCACTCGATGAGTAGCACGACTGAAGCCGCTCCGGCGAAGGAGCGCACACGGTCGCTATACCGGGGCGACCCCGGAATGTGGTCCTGGGTTCTACACCGGATCACCGGCGTCGCGACATTCTTCTTTCTCTTCGTCCACGTACTCGACACCGCACTGGTGCGAGTCAATCCGGACACCTACGACCGGGTCATCGAGACCTACAAGAACCCGCTCGTCGGGCTCATGGAGCTCGCTCTGGTCGCGATGGTGCTCTACCACGCACTCAACGGCGTCCGCGTGATGCTCGTGGACTTCTGGTCGAAGGGTCCGCAGTACCAGCGCCCGATGCTCTGGATCATCATCGCGATCTGGTTCGTCGTGATGATTCCCGGCGCGGGCCGCATCTTCTACAACATGTTTGCGGGGCACTGAGATGACTGAAGCGAAGAGCCTGGGAACGTCCTACGACCGTCCCGCCAGCCTGGACAACCCGCGTTCGCCGCGGCGTCAGGCGAAGAACAACTTCGAGCTCTACGCCTGGTTGTTCATGCGCCTGTCCGGCCTCGCGCTGATCGTGCTGGTGCTCGGTCACCTGTTCATCATGCTGATGATGGACGACGGCGTGCACCGCATCAATTTCGGTTTCGTCGCCGGCCGGTGGGCCAGCCCGTTCTGGCAGTTCTGGGACCTGACCATGCTCTGGCTCGCCCAGCTGCACGGCGGCAACGGCCTGCGCACGGTGATTGCGGACTACTCGCGCAAGGACTCCACGCGGTTCTGGCTGAACGCGATTCTCGTGGTGTCGATGATCCTGATCATGGGCCTCGGCACGTATGTCATCTTCACCTTCGACCCCAACATCTCGGCCTAGGGGAGCAGAAACTTCATGCTGGAACATCGTTATGACGTGGTCATCGTCGGCGCAGGCGGCGCCGGGATGCGCGCCGCCATCGAGGCCGGCCCGCGCGCACGCACCGCGGTCCTGACCAAGCTCTACCCCACCCGCAGCCACACCGGCGCGGCGCAGGGCGGCATGTGTGCCGCGCTGGCGAACGTGGAGGAAGACAACTGGGAGTGGCACACCTTCGACACCGTCAAGGGCGGCGACTACCTCGCCGACCAGGACGCCGTCGAGATCATGGCCAAGGAGGCCATCGACGCGGTGCTCGACCTGGAGAAGATGGGTCTGCCCTTCAACCGCACCCCCGAAGGCAAGATCGACCAGCGTCGTTTCGGCGGCCACACTCGCGACCACGGCAAGGCCCCGGTTCGCCGGGCCTGCTACGCCGCGGACCGCACCGGCCACATGATCCTGCAGACGCTGTACCAGAACTGCGTCAAGCACGACGTCGAGTTCTTCAACGAGTACTACGCGCTCGACATCGCCCTCACCGAGACCGAGAACGGCCCGGTCGCGACCGGCGTCATCGCCTACGAGCTCTCGACCGGCGAGATCCACGTCTTCCACGCGAAGTCCATCGTGTTCGCCACCGGCGGCTCGGGACGCATGTACAAGACGACGTCCAACGCCCACACCCTCACCGGTGACGGCATGGGCATCATCTTCCGCAAGGGTCTCCCCTTGGAGGACATGGAGTTCCACCAGTTCCACCCGACAGGACTGGCCGGACTCGGCATCCTCATCTCCGAGGCCGTCCGCGGCGAGGGCGGCATCCTCCGCAACGCCGACGGCGAGCGGTTCATGGAGCGCTACGCGCCCACCATCAAGGACCTCGCGCCCCGCGACATCGTCGCCCGCTCGATGGTGCTCGAGGTGCTCGAGGGCCGCGGCGCAGGCCCGAACAAGGACTACGTCTACATCGACGTGACCCACCTCGGCGAGGAGGTGCTCGAGGAGAAGCTCCCCGACATCACCGAGTTCGCCCGCACCTACCTGGGCGTGGACCCGGTCACCGAGCTGGTGCCCGTGTACCCCACCTGTCACTACGTGATGGGCGGCATTCCCACCAAGATCAACGGTGAGGTGCTCCGCAACAACGAGGACCACGTCCCCGGCCTGTACGCCGCCGGCGAGTGCGCCTGCGTCTCGGTGCACGGCGCGAACCGCCTCGGCACCAACTCGCTGCTCGACATCAACGTGTTCGGCCGCCGGGCCGGCATCGCCGCCGCCGAGCACGCGAACAACTCCGAGTTCGTGCCGCTGCCCGACGAGCCGGCCAAGATGGTCGAGGAGTGGCTCGCGGTCATCCTCTCGGACCACGGTCACGAGCGGGTCGCGGACATCCGCACGGAACTGCAGGTGACCATGGACAACAACGCGTCGGTGTTCCGCACCGATGCCACGCTGACCCAGGCACTCAACGACGTGCGGGCGCTCAAGGAGCGCTACAACCACATCACCGTGCAGGACAAGGGCAAGCGCTACAACAGCGACCTGCTCGAGGCCGTCGAGCTCGGCTTCCTGCTGGAAATGGCCGAGGTCACCGTCGTCGGCGCGCTCAACCGGAAGGAGTCGCGAGGCGGCCACGCCCGCGAGGACTTCCCGGATCGCAACGATGCCGAGTACATGAAGCACACCATGGCCTACAAGGAGGGCGACGGCCTGCTCTCCGACATCCGTCTCGACTACAAGCCGGTGGTCCAGACCCGCTACGAGCCGATGGAGCGTAAGTACTGATGTCCGCACCCGCTGTAGACAAGGACGCACCCGCGCTGCCGCCCGTGCCCGAGGGCGCGACGATGGTCACCCTCAAGATCGCTCGCCTCAACCCCGAGGACGGCGAGGGCCAGCACTGGGAGAGCTTCCAGGTTCCGGCGTTGCCGTCGGACCGCATGCTGAACCTGCTGCTGTACGTGAAGGGCTACCTGGACGGCACGCTGACCTTCCGTCGCTCCTGCGCGCACGGCGTGTGCGGCTCGGACGCGATGCGGATCAACGGCGTCAACCGCCTGGCCTGCAAGATCCTGATGAAGGACCTGCTGCCCAAGGACGGCAAGCCGGTCACCATCACCGTCGAGCCCATCAAGGGCCTGCCGGTGGAGAAGGACCTCGTGGTCGACATGGAGCCGTTCTTCGACGCGTTCCGTGCCGTCAAGCCCTTCCTGATGACGTCGGGCAACGAGCCGACCCGCGAGCGTATCCAGTCGCAGGCCGACCGCGCTCGCTTCGACGACACCACCAAGTGCATCCTGTGCGCGTGCTGCACCACCTCGTGCCCGGTGTACTGGAGCGACGGCAGCTACTTCGGCCCGGCCGCGATCGTGAACGCACACCGGTTCATCTTCGACAGCCGTGACGAGGGCGCCGCCGAGCGGCTCGACATCCTCAACGACAAGGACGGTGTGTGGCGCTGCCGCACGACGTTCAACTGCACCGACGCGTGCCCCCGTGGCATCCAGGTGACGAAGGCGATCCAGGAGGTCAAGCGCGCGCTGCTCTTCGCGCGGTAGCCTCGCTAACTCTCAGCAAGACGCAAATGGCGCGGTCCCTTTCGGGGGCCGCGCCATTTGCCGTGCGAAGATTTGCAAATATGGAATTCATTATGTTCGGTACCCAAACTTCTACCCGGTCGGTTATCCATCGGTTACCATGAGTCGCACAGGGGGGCGGTCCTCGCTTGACGAGGGTCAGACAAACACGAAGGGATCGGGACCTACGTCAATGGAGTCAGACTTCGCTTCTCGGCTGAACAAGCTCTTCGAGACTGTTCATCCCGCCGGCCGGAAGCCCCACACGAACACCGAGGTCGCCGAAGCCCTCAACTCCGCAGGCCATCGGATCTCGAAGCCGTACATCTCGCAGCTGCGGAATGGTCAACGCACCAATCCGTCCCCGGAAACCGTTGCGGCACTTGCCCAGTTCTTCAAGGTCAAGTCGGACTACTTCTTCGACGACATCTACGCCGCGCGCATCGACCACGACCTGGAACTGCTCGCCCAGCTTCGCGGCTACGGATTGCGCCGCCTGTCTGCCCGAGCCTTCGACCTCTCGACGGAATCGCAGGAACTTCTCACAGCCATGGCCGAGAAGCTCCGTCGCAGTGAGGGATTGCCCGCAACACCTCCTGATTCGACCGAGTAGCACTGGTGGGGGGAACTCGGCGACGACCCGGGCGCTGGCGGATTCTGGCCGCCGGCGCCTTTGTCGGGTCTATGGCACTGACACCGGGAATCGCTGCCGCATACCCAGATTCGGTCGATCAGGGCGCAATCGCAGCGAACGAGAGCGGGGACGGGCCCAGCGATCGTCACGGCTGGCACTGCGACCACGGCCACGGCGATCGCGATCGTCACGGTTGCGGCCACCCGACGACCACGGTGGCCCCCACGACCACTCAGGTCCCGACCACCACGGTCGTCCCGACCACCACGGTCGTCCCGACCACCACGGTCGTCCCGACCACCACAGTCGTCCCCACCACCACAGTCGTCCCCACCACCACAGTCGTCCCCACCACCACAGTCGTCCCCACCACCACAGTCGTCCCCACCACCACAGTCGTCCCCACCACC